>CAYZUZ010000077.1:0-6237 GCA_964481795.1 uncultured Cryomorphaceae bacterium | reverse complement strand
TTGAACCTTGGAGAGTTCCTCGTTGGTAAGTCTATCGAGCAAATAATATACAGAAACCACAAGCACTACGAGCTTTAAAAGCATGGACAAACGATTGCGGAAATTTCCTTTCGTGTTCCATTGTATCCATTGATGGTTAAGCGTAGCCAAAGGGTATTTTTTTATTAAAACGCAAAAGTAAAGTCTGTAAAAAGGAAAAGCCTGTAAGTTTTATATAACTGAACGATTTATTTTACAAAGCATACTTTCTGTTTTGGAAAGCCTGTATTTTTAGCCTAACAATTCCTTCACCTTGGCAGAGATCAACTTGCCATCTGCACGGCCACTGAGTTGCTTGCTCGCTATACCCATTACTTTGCCAAAATCAGCGCTTGAGCTTGCTCCTACCTCCTCTATCATGCCTTTAATCAATGCTGAAAGCTCTTCATCTGTAAGTGGTTTAGGCAAAAACTCTTCGATTACGGAAAGCTGTGCAATATCTTCAGCGGCCAGCTCCTCGCGGCCTTGCTGTGTAAAGATTTCAATAGAATCTTTGCGTTGTTTTTGAAGCTTCAAAAGTATTTTCATTTCTGCATCTTCGCTTACTTGGTCTCCGGCACCTTTTTCGGTGGCGGCTAGCAATAGTGCGCTTTTTATGGCACGCAAGGCATTCAATCTATCCTTGTCTTTTGCCCTCATAGCGTCTTTTATTTGATCGTTGATTTTGATTTCTAAACTCATCTTTTATTTTTTTTCTATTATCTAATTAGTTACTCGTTACTTCTCTTTTTATACAAAAAATTTTGCCTGCAAATGTTCGGCAATCCATACGGCATTGGTGGCAGCACCCCTGCGCAAGTTATCAGCTACTATCCACAAATTGAGCGCATTGTCGCGGGTAAAATCTTCGCGTATGCGACCTACAAATGTTTCATTGCGCCCCTGACTGCTCCGTGGCATGGGGTACTCCAAATTTTGTGGATTGTCTTGCACCACCAAGTTGGGCATTTGCTGTAAAGCTTCGCGTATGGCTGCTAGGGTAAATGGCTTTTCAAATTCAATATTTACCGACTCACTATGGCCACCTACTACGGGCACACGCACGGCAGTAGCACTTACCAAAACGCTGTCGTCGTTCAATATTTTTTTGGTTTCGTGGGTCAGTTTCATTTCCTCTTTGGTGTATAGGTTATCCAAAAACACATCGCAATGCGGAATGCAGTTTTTATCAATAGGATAGGCATAGGCGCGTTCACCTTCTATTCCATTTCTCTCGTTTTCAAGCTGTTTAACTGCCTTAGCACCAGTACCTGTAACGGATTGATAGGTGCTTACAATCACCCTTTTGATGGTAAATAAATCGTGCAAAGGTTTCAAAACCATAACCAGTTGTATGGTAGAGCAATTGGGGTTGGCTATTATTTTATCGTCAGCACTAAGGGTATGACCATTTATTTCGGGTACTATCAGTTTTATTTCGGGCTTCATACGCCAAGCCGAACTGTTGTCTATTACAAAGCTACCAACTGCTGCAAATTCAGGTGCGTACTGCAGCGATACATCGCCACCGGCACTCATCAGTACCAGGTCGGGTTTTTGAGCTATGGCTTGCTTCATCGTAACTAAGGTGTGTTCTTTACCTTTAAAAACCACCTGATTACCTGCATTTTTATCAGAGGCTACAGGAATCAACTGCTTGATTTGGAGCCTGCTGTTTTCCAAAACAAGAAGCATTTCACGACCTACCATACCGGTAGCACCTACCACGGCTACTTTCATTGTAATTATTTGAATTTTAAAAATTAATGTGCAAAAGTACGTCTATAGCAGGGCTATAAAAAGCCCTGAAAAAAATGGAAGTTTTTGCTAGAAAATTTAAGTGAGATTTATTGTAAATAAGCTAAGTCTTAAAACCAACCTCCACCTAAGGATTTATACAAATTAAGCCTGGCTAATTTGCGTTCGTTATATACTTCCGAAAGTTCGATTTTTGCAATGAGAACCTCCTTTCGTGTGGTAATCAAATCTAGGTAGGTGGCCTTTCCGTTAAAGAACAAGCTTTCAGCCATTTTTACGGCTTCTTCAAGCACTTGTACCTCTTAAGTTTTGAGGTCAATTACTTTGGAGTAATTATCAAAAGCCGATATTTGTGTAAACACCTCCGAATAAGCCGTAAGGACAATATTTTCGTAGTGATACAGCGCTTCGCGTGCCCTCGCTGATTTTTCTAATTGGTTGGCTTTGAGCTGATACTGTTGAAATATAGGGGCTGTAACGCCACCAAAAATACCATAAACCAAAGAAGCCGGATTGAAGAAAAACTCAGAATTGAATGAGTTTAGACCCACAAAAGGTGTAAGGGTAATATTAGGATAAAATGCAGCGGTAGCAGCTTTAACATCAAAGCCTGCTGCTTTCAATCTGTATTCGGCAGCAGCCACATCAGGGCGCAAACGAAGCATTTGAGCGGCCTTGAGAGGTTGCATGCCTTTTTCTACTGCTTGATTGGCAAATTCCACAATTAAAATAGCATTTTTACCCAAGAGTCCTATGAGCATTACGATAGACACCTGCGCATAAATATTGTTTTCTAAACCAAATACCTTGAGAAACATAAACGAACCCATGATACCGGTAATTACCGACAATAATACAGGGAGTGGGAGCTTAAAGCTTTCATATTGAGCGGCTAAAAGTAAAAACACAAAAATCACCACCAATATATAAATGTAGAGGGTTTGGTCGCCAGCCAATATTTCTTCACGTGTAATACCTGCCCACTCTATCGTGTAATCTTGCGAGAGGGTTTCGCGAGCAACCTCCTCAATGATTTCAATGGCTTGCCCTGTGGAATATCCTTGGGCGGCTTCGCCATTAAACATGGCCGCGGTATTCATATTGTATCTGGTAAGCTGCTCCGGGCCATACACTTTTGTTATTTTTACAAAGTTGGAAATAGGCACCATTTCACCCACTTCATTTTTTACCTGCAATCGAAGTATCTGCTCTGGCGTGGTGGTGTACTCAGGCGAGGCCTGCAACATCACTTTATACATTTGTCCAAATCGGGTAAAATTGCTTGCGTAGTAACTTCCTACTAAGGTTTGTAAAGTACTCATGGCATCATCAATACTCACATGATTCTTGGCTGCCAAATCTTGATCAATCGAAAGGGTATATTGCGGAAAAGTAGGGTCAAAGCCCGTGAATACGTTTTGTAGTTCTTTGCGTTGATTAAGTGCTTGTGTAAACTTATCTATCGACTCTTTGATGACCATCAGGTTTTCTTCTTGCGAATTTTCAACCAATCGGAATTCAAAACCAGCGGCATTGCCAAAACCAGGTACTGTAGGAGGCGGGAAAAACTCAATTTTGGCATCGGTTATTTGTAGGGCTTTTTCCTCCAATTCTCGTATGATTTCAAAGACATCTCTTTCCCGGTCTTCCCATTTTTTCAAGTTGATCATGGCCATGCCATAAGAGGCAGCGTTGGATTCTGTAATGATAGAATAGCCTGCCAAGGTAGATACGTTTTCTATTTCTTCGATATCACCCGTTTGAGCGGTAAGCTGTTCCAGCACTTTTTGGGTTCTATCTAGCGTAGCTCCTGCAGGTGTAGTGATGTTGGCATAGATCATTCCTTGGTCTTCTACGGGTATAAAACCCTTAGGCAACCAATTGGAATACAAGGCTGTAAGCACCATACTCATGAGTAATATACCCAAAGTAAGGTATTTTCTTCCGGCTACTTGTATGCTTAATCTTTGGTATAAGCGGGTCAGTTTTTCAAAGAAACGATTGAACCAATAAAAGAACCTTGTAAGGGGATTTTTCTTTTGTTTTTTGGCAGAAACATGTGGTTTCAGCAATAAGGCGCACAAGGCAGGTGTTACTGTAAGCGCATTGATACCCGACAGTACAATAGCCACCGCCAAGGTAACAGAAAATTGGCGGTAAAATATCCCTACAGGACCGCTCAAAAACGCCACCGGAATAAATACAGCACTCATTACCATGGTGATAGAAACCAATGCTCCACCTATATCCTTCATGGCCAATATGCTCGCTTCTAAGGGAGGTTTTTTGCCTATAGTCATATAAGAATGTACTGATTCTACCACCACTATGGCATTATCTACCACAATACCTATAGAAAGCACCAAAGCAAATAGTGTAAGTAAATTGATAGAAAAACCCATGAGTTGCATGATAGCAAAAGTGCCTATCAGCGATACAGGAACTGCCAAAGCGGGTATGAGGGTAGAGCGCCAATCTTGTAGAAAAATAAATACTACAAGTGATACCAATAAGAAGGCTTCTATGAGGGTTTTGAGTACCTCGGCTATAGAGGCATCCAAGAATCTAGAAACATCATAGCTCACATTAAATTTCATACCTGGAGGAAAAGTACGCCCTTCCAATTCTGTCATTTTTTCCTTGATGCTTTTGATAAGGTCTCTGGCATTGGAGCCCGGTCTTTGCTTGATCATGATGGAGGCCGAAGGCTTGCCATCGGTACGCGAAGCCATTCCATAATCGAAAGATCCAAAATCTATGTTTGCAACATCTTTCAGCTTGAGCAAAGAACCATCTGTATTGGATCGAATTACAATATTTTCATACTCCTCCGGATTCTTAAATTTTCCTGTGTATTTGAGCACATACTCCTGTTGTTGAGGCAGTAAGTCGAAACTTTGTCCTGTTTTGCCTGGGGCTGCCTCTATATTCTGGGCTCTTATGGCATCGGTGATTTCTTGATGCGATACTTTGTAGCTCGACATCCTATCGGGCTTGAGCCACACGCGCATGGCGTAATCTCTATTGCCCATAATTTCGCAAAAACCCACTCCATCGATACGCTTCAGCTCGCGCAAAATGTTGATGTCGGCAAAATTATATACAAACTCTTCATTGGCTGCTGGGTCGTCGCTCAAAATATTCAGGTACATAAGTATCGTGTTCACCTCTTTTTCGGTGGTTACACCGGCCTTTATCACCTCCTCAGGCAGCTCATCGAGTACGGTGGTTACTCTATTTTGCACGTTTACCGCAGCCACATCGGGGTCTATACCTACATTAAAAAATATGGTAATTATCGTGGTGCCATTATTGGAGGTTACCGTATTCATATAGGTCATGCCCGGTACACCATTGATGGCTCTTTCTATAGGAGTAGCTACTGTTTTGGCACATACCTCAGCATTGGCACCTGTGTACTTAGCTGTAACCACTACCGAGGGTGGCACAATATCAGGAAATTGAGTTACTGGCAACGAAAGCAAAGCCAAAACACCAATCAAAACAATAAAAATATTGATTACCGAAGATAAAATCGGTTTTTTGATAAAATTCTCTATCATTTTCTATAAAGCTTTTAAACGTACAGTAGCTCCATCTTTAATTCTTTGAATACCTTCCAAAACTATTTTTTGGCCAGGCTTCAATCCTTCTTTTAATATGTACGCTGAAGTAGTACGCTCTACAGGATTGATGGCTTGTATATGAACTTGATTGCTGTCGTTAATCACATATACATAATATTTATCTTGCAATTCTATTACCGCTTTTTGAGGAATGATTATTACATTTTTCATAGGACGCTTGAGGCGGACTTTACCTGTAGAGCCATGCTTCAAAATCTTTTCATTGTTAGGAAAAATAGACCGCACCGATATGGAGCCCGTGCTCTCTTCAAACTCCGTTTCCATGGTTTGGAGCACGCCTAGTCCATTATAGGTGCTTCCATCAGCGAGGATTAATGAAACCTCTTGCTTGTCGAAAGAACTGCCCTGACCTAAACTTTTTAAATCGCGCAGGTATTCCCTTTCCGATAGGTGAAAATAGGCGTACATTTTTTCGATATCGGTGATTGAGGTAAGGAGTGTTCCTTCGTCTATCAAACTGCCTTTTTTATTCAAAATTCTATCAATAAACCCACTGAAAGGCGATTTTAAAGTGGCATAGCTGAGTAGTAAGTTGGCTTCATTGAGCTCAGCCTCAGCCTCTTCTACCTGACTTTTGGCTGCATCGTATTTGGCCAATGCCAGTTCTTAATCCGATTTGGTGGTCACATTATTATCTGTGAGCAACTTACTCCTATCGAGTTCTAATTGTAGTTCTTTCAATTGCGCCTGACTCGTCTTTAGCTTGGCTCGAGCCTTGGCTACACCGAGTTTGTATTCTTCATCGTTTATTCTGAATAGCATTTGCCTTTTTGTAAAGGCTTTCCCTCATCTATCAAAATTTCCTCTAGATAAC
>CAYZUZ010000076.1:0-6241 GCA_964481795.1 uncultured Cryomorphaceae bacterium | reverse complement strand
TGAGGAAAATAGTATTTTCATGAATTATGGTTGTTTTAAATAGTGCCCAACTTATTTATAAACGCTACACAAAAATAACCCAAAACCAATCATTAAATAAAAAAAACATGGAGCACAACGTACATAGGCTCTGACATTAAAAAAATGAATGAGTTTCGATTGGCTTATTTAGGGTTTTAATAAATGCAGGTTTGCTTCGTCAGTTTTTAAGTAATTGAACTGCAACATATTCATTTCGAGCGTGAAGATGAAACAGAGATTAATTAGAAACCTTGACCTTCCCACTTACATGCGGGATGCTCTATACCTCAAAAAAAAAACACACCGAAGTGTGTTTGTTGTGATCCGGATAGGATTCGAACCTATGACCTACTGCTTAGAAGGCAGTTGCTCTATCCAGCTGAGCTACCGGACCTCTTTTTCATAAAAAAGCCCTGAATCGTGTTAAAGATTCAGGGCGGCAAAGGTAAAATACCTAATTTAATTTATTGCACTAAAATTTTATGAATGCTCAAATTTGTTTCATTGCCTGCTTTAATGATGTAAAATCCTTTTTTCCAAGAACTTACATGGATGGTGTTTTTGCCTTTTTGCAGGGTTGAGCTTTGTATAAGGCGTCCGCTCATATCATATACCTCTATTTTTTCATCATTTGAGAGTTCTATATTCAACACATCGCGCGATGGATTTGGATAAATTTTGGGTTGTTCTCTCTCTGTTATACTCCAATCTTGAGTTTGTAAGGTATTGTTGAGCCAAGCATAAAAAAACTGGGCTGCTTTTTCATCTATATCATCTCTGCGCTGCACATTGTAAGGCAAATCGTGATCGACTCCTGTAAACACCTCTAGTTGTGAGTGTATAGATTTACGCATCATTTGTTGCTGCACATGATTGCTGCCATCAATCACCAAAATATTGAAGCCACCTACTTTGATAAAATCGCGGTTGAAAGGAACCGTTTGGTCGTTGGTGCCATGAAAACCTATAAGTGGTGCGTTTACCGATCCATCAATAAGTACGGTATCTAATAATCCGCCTGCTATGTTGAAACATGCATTGGCTAAGGATGAATATCCGGCATTGCCGCTGTTGCCCTCTAAACCGCCTAAAAGTGTCATGAGATTTTTAACTTGGGTGGTTGCCTTATCTGCATCGCGAAAGTATAAACTGTGCATAGCGGCCAAGCTGCCAGCTGAATAACCGCCTACAATTATTTTGGTGGTATCTATTCCGTAGGTGTTATTGCTTTCGGCAAAGCTCTTTTTAAAAAATCGGACGGCTGCATTAAAATCTTGTAAACCACGACCTGCTGCTTGTATAAACTCTTCGGAAATGTTTAGGAAATTATTTTGATTGATGCCTAACCGATAAGAAATGGTGGCCGTAACATAGCCTCTGCGGGCAAAGCGCTGACACAAGTCATTGATAAACTCATCCTCTCTATCGCCTGCTACAAATGAACCTCCATGGGCCAAAATCATGAGCGGACGGTTGGTAATAGTATCATTAGCAGGGCGGTACACATCCAAGCGAAGGGTATCTGTGAGGTTGTTCCAGGTGGTAGCCGAACCGTACACAATGCCTGAAGTCTTATCAATTTGGGTAAAAACTTCTGTAAGATATCGCTGTGCTTGTGCTGAATAGCTGATTGTAAAGGCAATAATACCTATACCTAAGGTGTAAATTTTCTTCATTTTAAAAATTGGATTAATCATTTATTGAAGTTGCTAATGTAATAAAAATTTGTAACTACGAAATACTCTAATTGTTTCGAAAAACACAGTAGAAGGCAGCTACCCGCGCCCTGACGGAAGCCCTGTAGCCTGCCAAAGCCATGCGCTACGTGAAGCTCACAAACAAGAGCGACCTAAGAAGCTCCTTGGTTGTGGTGCGAAACGAGTGCAGGGCGAGGCAGCTACTGGCTGTAGGCAGCTTAGGCGCCCAAATAAATAGGAAAACCGTAATTGCAATGCGGGTAACACGGCTTTTGGCGTTTAGGGCGTTTCTTTGCAGCTTAAAATTTTGATTTTTATTTGATTTGGGACTGATTGCGCGGCAAACGATAAAGGCGAGTGCGGCTTCTTATGTAGGGGTGGTGCTAGGGTATTTCACTATTATGGTGTTGTATCCTTATTTTATAAGTAAGGAGGAAATTGGTCTGCTGCGCATTGTACTGAATGCCGCTACGCTTTTTGCTACTATAGGCATGGTGGGCATCACACAGGTGGCAGTAAAATTTTACCCTAACTTACTTACTGATAGGCAAAAAGATATTTTTGGCACATTGATCTATGTACTGCCCACGTTGGGGGTATTGCTGTGCTATGTGGTATTCCAATTTTTGGAGCCTTGGGTTACAGAGTTTTACAAGCCCAATGCACCTGAGATAGCTCAATATTACTACTTGGTGTGGTGGATTACGCTCTTGATTACGCTTTATGGTGCTGGAGCGGCATATGCACGTATGAACTCCAGGATTGTGGTGCCTGCACTGTTTAAAGAAGTGGGGGTAAGGTTTTTAACCATTGTGGTATTTCTTACATTTGTTTACAGTAGTCTCACATTTCATCAATATTTGAATTTACAAATTTTGATTTATAGCGTGGTGTTCATTGCGCTTTTGGTGTACAATCAGATGTTAAAACCCTTTAAACTCAATTTTCACCTCAAAGAAATAGCAGCACCTATCAAGGGTTTGGGTGCTTTTGCCACCCTATCGCTGCTTACCTCAGCTGCGGGTATGATTGTGATTACGATAGATACATTTATGATTGGTGGCATGCAAAATTTAGGTTTTGTGGGCATTTATACCATATCATCCTATATAGGAATGGTGATAGAAATGCCCAAACGCTCGCTCAATGCTATTTCAGGACCTTCACTTTCAGAAGCTTGGCATTTAAAAGATTTTAAAAAAATAAATGAGTTGTACCAAAAAAGTGGCCTCAATCAATTTATTTTTGGAGGGCTCGCATTGATGCTCATTTGGATGAATATAGACGATATATTTTCGCTCATACCCAATGCCGAAGTGTACCGACCTGGTAAATATGTGGTTTTATTTATTGGCTTGGCCAAGCTTATCGATATGGCATTTGGGTTAAATTCTGAAATCATTGCTTACTCCCCAAAATACTATATGAACTTGGTTTTGTTGCTCTTTTTGGCCATATTGGCTGTGGTAAGCAATACGCTGCTCATACCTGTATACGGCATTACTGGCGCTGCATTGGCTACGATGATATCCTATTTTCTGTATAATATTCTGGCATTTTTATTTTTGAATAGAAACTACCGCTTACAACCTTTTTCTATCAAGATGGGGCTAAGTCTGTTGGTGTTTATAGGTCTTACCGCCTTGGGGTATGCCATTGATTTTAATTTTCATCCACTGGTAAACATCTTATTGAAAAGCGCCTTATTTACCTTGGTGTTTTTGGTAATCTTTGTAAAACTAAAATTATCTGAAGACATTTTGAATTTGGTAAATTCATTGATCAAAAAATACATCAAGAAATCATGACTTGGAAATATTTGGAATCGCTGAGCGATTGGGAGCAGGCAAAAGAAACCTCCAACCTACAAAGCATACTGATTTTTAAGCACAGTACGCGATGTGGCGTAAGCAGATTTGTATTGAAAAATGTAGAGGGAGATATGAGCACGCTCGAGGGCAAAAACATTGCCTGCTACTTTCTTGATTTACTTGCACATAGAGATATTTCTGCTGCCATAGCGCACGATACCGGCATAGAGCATCAATCGCCCCAAATGATCGTGCTAAAAAACAGAAAGCCTGTATTTAATGCCTCACATTACGAAATAGACCTGAATACGGTAGCTCGACTTGAGTAAAATAATTGCTTGTAAAACACAAATTATTCTGTAATAACTAGCTTTTACATCAAGCCTAGGAACTTACTTTTGCCGCCTAAAAACTCAATCTTAAATCTGATAGATTATTGAGATTAATTAGCTTAAAATCAACGTATGACCATCTCTTACAACTGGATAAAACAGTATTTGAAAATAGATATGCCTGCTACAGAAGTAGCAGATTTGCTCACTACTATTGGCTTGGAAGTAGAGGGCGTACATACATGGGAATCGCTGCCCGGTGGGCTTGAGAATGTAGTGGTAGGCGAAGTTTTGGAATGTGTACCACACCCCAATGCCGATAGACTTAAGTGCACTGTGGTACAAGTAGGTGTAGATAAATTGAATATAGTATGTGGTGCACCTAATGTAGCCGTAGGCCAAAAAGTGCCTGTAGCCCTAGTGGGTGCCGAGTTACACCCAAGCCAAGGAGAACCCATTACCATCAAAAAAGGAAAAATAAGAGGCGAAGTATCGGAGGGGATGATATGTGCTGAGGATGAATTGGGTATTGGCCACAACCACGATGGCATCATGATTTTGGAGGCAAAATGGGAATCAGGAACGCCTATGGCGCAGGTGCTAGGCTTGGAGATTGACCAGATATTTGAAATAGGCCTTACCCCCAACCGCTCAGATGCTATGAGTCATTATGGCGTGGCACGCGACATCAAAGCAGCGCTTAAATTCAGAGGCAAAGAATTGGAATTGAGCTTGCCTTCGCTGTCGCAATTTAAAGTAAGCGACAACAGCCGCCCTATAAAAATAGACATACAAAGCACCGATGCCTGCTACCGATATATAGGTGTAAGTATAGAGGGAGTAGAAGTAAAAGAATCGCCCGATTGGATTAAAAATCGACTCAAGGCCATAGGATTAAAACCCATAAACAATATAGTAGATGCCACCAATTATATATTGCATGAAACAGGACATCCACTACACGCCTTTGACACAGATAAAATTACAGGTCAAAAAATAATCATCAGAAAGGCACAATCAGGAGAAAAACTCACCACCCTTGATGGTACAGAAAGAATTTTGCACGAAGATGACCTTTTGATCTGCAACGAACAAGCGCCTATGGTCATAGCTGGCGTATTCGGAGGAATGGATGCAGGCGTGAGTACTCAAACTAAAAACATATTCATTGAAAGCGCCTTGTTCAATCCGGTAAGTGTGCGCAAAACTGCCAAAAGACACGGTTTAAACACGGATGCTTCATTTAGATACGAACGTGGTGTAGACCCCAACATGACCTTATACGCGCTCAAAAGGGTGGCCAACATCATACGCGAGGTGGCGGGCGGTAAGGTGAGTATGGAAATTTTAGATGAGTATCCTGTGCCTCAAGAACCCCATTTTATTGATATAAAATTCAGCAAAATCAATAGCCTGATAGGCAAAGAAATTTCAAAAGACGAAGTAAAACAAATACTTGCCGGACTTGAAATAAAAATAATGGCTGAAATAGAAGACAAACTGCGCGTAGAAGTGCCTGCTTATCGCAATGATGTAACGCGCGAAGCTGATATAGTAGAAGAAGTATTGAGGATTTATGGCTTTGATAAAATAGATGCTCAAGGCAAGTGGAACATCAGTCATTCAAAAAGTGAAAAAGTATCTGCTCATAGATTGCGTTACGACCTAGGTAAATTACTCAGTGCCCGTGGCTTTTATGAAGCGATGAACAACTCGCTTACCAAACAGCGCTATTACGAAGAAAACCAGCATTTTCCTGCTGAAAAATCGGTAGAAATACTCAATCCATTGAGCAGAGATATGTCGGTAATGCGACAAACCTTGCTCTATGGATTATTAGAAAACTTAGCCTACAATAGCAATAGGCAGCGCGAAGATTTGGCGCTGTTTGAGTTTGGCAAAGTGTACCACAAAGCTGAAAGCTCCTACCAAGAAGCAGCGTATTTATCGCTTATTTGTACAGGCCACTCTATTGCAGAAAATTGGCAAACAGCCGATAGAGCCTACAGCTACTTCAGCTTGATGGCTGTTGTAGAATATCTATTGACCAAGGCAGGCATAACACAATTGACCCAAGAGTATTGTAAATACGAAGGCTTGGGCGAAGGCTTAAAAATCCTAAGTAAAAACCAAGAAATAGCACAAGTATTAAAACTTGATGTATCGCTTTGCAAAGTGTTTGATTTGGATCAAGAAGTATATTTTGCTAGTATACACTTTGAGCCCTTGCTTCAATGTGCACAAAATACCCAAGTTAAATACGCTGATTTGCCCAAATTTCCTGAAGTGCGAAGAGATTTAGCACTTTTGGTTGATAAAAACATAACCTATCAAACATTGGCCGAAGCGGTAGATTCACTTCGTATAAAAACATTAAAGA
>CAYZUZ010000075.1:0-6242 GCA_964481795.1 uncultured Cryomorphaceae bacterium | reverse complement strand
ATAGAACTCAGCGAAACCCAAATTTCAGGTAATTATCCAATAAAGATTTATTCAACCACGGGGCAAATGCTTCAATCTGACAATAGATTTATAGGTACAGGTCGAGGTGGAGTTAATGTGTCTGACCTAAAACCAGGAGTATATGTATTTGAACTTCATCTAGAAAATGAAGTCTTGCGCCAAAAATTTATAAAAGAGTAGATTAGTACGGTTTTTATGTTTTTAATTCAGCCCAATGTTGTCTAATTCATTGGGCTGGTTTAAACTTGAAGTTTTTTTTACGTCTAAAGGGTAGATTGTTTTTTGAGATTTAATGATTAGTGATATGAAAAACCTAGCTATAATTGTTTTTTTACCTCTTTTTTTTCAAGGTGTTAATGCCCAAAATTTATACTTTCCACCCATCCAAGGCAATGCTTGGGATACTTTACATCCCGACAGCCTCCAATGGTGCCCTGAGCGTATAGATACGCTGTACAATTACCTCGAAAACACTGGCACTCGCGCGTTTATGATTTTGAAGGATGGTAAAATTGTACTTGAAAAATACTTCGATACGCACACGGCAAGCACAGCTTGGTATTGGGCCTCAGCGGGCAAAAGCCTTACAGCTTTTGTGGTAGGTATAGCCCAGCAAGAGGGGCATCTGTCTATTCAAGATAGTGTGTCAAAATATCTGGGTACGGGCTGGACTTCAGCTACGCCTCAGCAGGAAGGAGCCATCAAAGTAGTTCATCAATTGAGTATGACTACCGGCTTAGATGATGGGGTTGCCAATGTGGATTGCACACTTGATACTTGCCTCAATTACCTCGCTGCTCCTGGCACGCGCTGGGCTTATCACAATGCTCCTTATACCTTGCTTGATCAAGTAATTGAGAGTGCCACCTCCACTTCATTGAACAACTATTTGAATCAAAAAGTAAAATCGGTCACAGGTATGTCGGGTGCTTTTTTACCGGTTGATTTTAATAATGTATATTTCAGTACGGCCCGCAGCATGGCCCGCTTTGGTCTGCTCATGCTCAATCAAGGCGTGTGGAATGGAACATCCGTGCTTACCGATACCAATTACTACCAGGCCATGATACAAAGCTCACAAAGCATGAACCCCGCTTATGGTTATTTGTGGTGGCTCAATGGTAAATCGAGTTTTCAGATTCCATCTCCCAATACCCAGTTTTCGTTTCCGGGCAGTTTTACTAAAAACGCCCCCAACGATATGTACTCGGCCATCGGACGCGATGCACAAATTTTAAGCATCATCCCCAGTCAAAATCTTATTGTACTTCGCATGGGCAACGACCCCAATATACCATTAGGCAGCATCGCCTATCAAGATTCCATTTGGGACAAAATCAACAAATTGAATTGTAATGCCATCAGCCTACCTGAATGGGAAAAAATGGATTTTCAGCTAAGCCCCAATCCTGCGCATGATTATTTGCAAATAAGTACTACCCAAAAGGGTGTTTTTGAATATCAAATAATTGATTTTCAAGGTCGTATTTTGTCAAAAAGAAAAAATTGGGATTATAATGCCATTCCTATAAGCCATTTGCCCAAGGGCTTTTACATGCTTCAATTTTTTGATACCCATGGCGGTGTAAAAACCATGAAATGGCTCAAGATTTAAAACCCAAAGCCTGCCCTGATTACAATAGGACTTGGGGTAAGTGGGTATTGCTCATGGGTTATATTGTAATAAAGACCCAAAAAGGTTATCGAATTTCCGAATTTTTGTAGGAGTCCGCCCCCAACTAAAATATAGGGAACTAAGGCTCTATATTCTTGGGGTCTGCTGCGTATAATTTGTATTAACTCAGGCTCAATACCCACAAAGAAATTATCTAAAATAGAGCGTTGAAAAAATAATCCCGCACCTATCCAATTTTCCTCTTGGGTAAATTGATTGTTTATTTGATTGGTTTGGCTGTCTCTGCGTTGAAGTCTGAGATACGTGTATCGAATACTGCCTCCGGCAAAGGTATTTTGGTTTATCCGATAACCCACTCTGGGCGAAAGGTTTACGAAGGTGAAATCACCAAAAGACAAACCAAAATCTCCTCCAAAAAAGAATTTTCTATCTGCCTCAGGATTTTCATCTCCTGTACTTCCTTTTTTATCAGCTTCTCTTTCTATTTTGGGTTTGGTCACGTATTCATCGTCATCATCTTCTTCTACTTGAGCTTGTGTCCAAGTGGCACAAAACATACAAGTTAAAACCATCCAAACTTTAATTCCTGATTTCATTCTCTGTATATATTTATTGAACTGTGGCAAAAATAACGTTTTTTTCAGGCATAAGTAGCTCATCTTGCCGCTTGGCTTTTAATTTTCAAACAATAATAACTCTTTTGCCTTATAAGCCTCAAGGCGCGAAGCTATTTTTGCGGCCTTTATTCAAATCATTGCAATATCTGATACATGCACATCAACAACAGCATTCAACTCTACAACCGAGCACAAAAATCTATACCCGGTGGGGTTAATTCTCCCGTGCGCGCCTTCGGTAGCGTGGGTGGCAATCCTATTTTTATGCAAAAAGCCAAAGGCGCTTACCTGTATGATGCCGATGGCAATCGCTACATCGATTACATTGCCTCTTGGGGGCCCATGATTTTAGGTCATGGTCATCCAGAAATCATTGAGGCAGTAAAGGAGCGCATCGAAGAGGCCATCTCTTTTGGCGCCCCTACCGAGGCCGAAATAGAAATGGCTGAGTTGGTAAAATCCATGGCTCCTAATGTTGACTTAGTGCGCATGGTAAATAGCGGTACGGAGGCATGTATGAGCGCATTGCGCGTTGCGCGTGGCTACACCGGGCGTAACAAGTTTATCAAGTTTGAGGGTTGTTACCATGGCCATGCCGATGCTTTTCTGGTAAAAGCCGGTAGTGGCATGGCCACCTTTGGCATACAAAGCGTACCCGGTGTTACGGCAGGCACAGCAGCCGATACCCTCACCTGTGCTTATAATGATATAGAGGCGGTAGCACAACTTTTTGAACTTCACAAAGGCGAGATAGCTGCCATTATTGTAGAGCCCGTAGCCGGCAATATGGGCTGTATTGTGCCCAAAGAAGGCTATTTGCAAGGCCTGCGCAACCTCTGCACGCGCGAGGGTGCAGTGCTTATTTTCGACGAAGTAATGACGGGCTTCCGATTGGCACAAGGCGGGGCACAGCAGCGTTTAAGCGTTGATGCCGACCTCATTACTTATGGCAAAGTAATCGGTGGTGGCATGCCCGTTGGAGCTTTTGGCGGCAAAGCCGAAATCATGCAATCGGTGGCACCGTTGGGCAAGGTGTATCAAGCGGGTACACTTAGTGGCAACCCACTCGCTATGGCAGCTGGCAAGGCACAGCTACAGCACTTAAAAAACAATCCTGATGTGTATAGCAGCCTCGATGCCAAGTGCGAATATCTGCATCGCGGCCTGGAAAAAGTGCTGCGCGACAAGGGCCATAGCTTTACCATCAATCGCTTGGGCAGTATGATCAGTGTGCACTTTGCCTCACACGAAATTGTAGATTTTGAAACCGCTTCAAAAGCCGATATCGCTAAGTTCAACCGCTTTTTTCACCACATGCTCAGTCGTGGTATTTACCTGCCTCCATCCGCTTACGAAAGTTATTTTTTATCAGATGCACTCAGTTTTGCCGATTTAGACGAAACCATTGCAGCTGCTGCAAGTTTTGAAGAGTGATTTTTTGAGCCATAGCACCAAACATGTATCTAAGGCTGATGAATTTATGCCTTTTTAAATAAGATTAATAATTTTTTTTAGGGCACCTGATCCGCGTTCGGGCATTAGTTGCCTAGCTGCCAGCCACACAGCCATCGTGGCTAAGGAGCTCCCTTGGGGTCGCTCTTAGCCACGGGCTTTAGTAGGCTGGCAGCAGCGGCAAGCTATAGCCCTACCTCGGGGTGCGGGCGCTACCTAGATAGGGGTTTTTAGTCAATAGGTAGATAGTAGCGCTCCAAAATACCTTTTGCTGCAAACCAACTAAAACACAATGAAGATGTTGTGTTACTTTGTACCGCTACATTTACCCTATATGCAATACCTGAAATCTTATTTTTTTAAAATACAAATAGCTGTGCAGGTGCTGCTTATTGCGCTGTATTTGCTTTTGCCTCACGCCTACAAAGATCAAGTAATGAGCCTGATAGCCCTCATATTGCTGCTGCTAGTGGGTATTCCACATGGGGCCAACGATTTGCTTTATCGCAAAGAAAAAACCTTGAAGGGTGCTGCGGTTTTCTTGTTTTTTTATTTGGGTGTTATGGCATTGTATGGCTTGCTGTGGTGGTGGCAGCCTGCTGTGGCGCTAGCTGTATTTTTGATTATTTCGGTACATCATTTTGGGCAATCCAATTTCGAAAGTGATAAAAAAAGCTTTGCACCCTCGTGGCTCTGGGGCTTATGGCTGCTTGTGGCTCCTGTAAGTATTCATTATCAAGAGAGTATCGATATTTTTGCTCAAATGATTCATACAAATACCCTTGCCGGTAGTTATGAAAATTTGGCTCTGCTTACAAGATATGTTTTACTGTTGATTTACCTCATCGTAGCCATATTTTATGTAAAAAAAGCTTGGCTTGAAGTCCTCGCCCAGGCCTTGCTGATTGCTTTGTGGTACGAGCTTAGCGGTTTGTTGGCTGGTTTTATTATTGTTTTTACTCTTTGGCATAGCAGTCAGTCTTTGTTTTTTCAGGCAAAGCATTACAGCAATATGCAAAGTCCTAAGCCCTCTGTTGCTTTTTTTGTAGTGAATATGATGGTATTTACCCTGATAGCAGCCTTATTTGTTTATGGTATTTCACTGTTTATTCCCATGAGTATCAGTGTGTTGTTTATCTTATTGTCGATAGTAACATTGCCTCATGTAGTAGTTATGGATGGTATCTACAAGGCAAAATAGCATACTTGGATTATACTTGTATTGTCCATGAGAATCTACCTCTTTTTGCCAAGACTTGGTTTTATTAGGTATCATTTAGGGTAAATTATTGAAAATCGATAGGACTTAGATTTTTGATTTATGAAGTACCTTCGCAAGCGATTTATTTAATGGCAATCAACAATTAAAAAAGTGTAAAATGAATTACGATTTGATAGTATTAGGCACTGGGCCTGGTGGATACGTTGCAGCTATAAGAGCCTCACAGTTAGGCTTAAAGGTAGCGGTAGTAGAGCGCGAAAGCCTAGGAGGTATTTGTTTGAACTGGGGGTGTATTCCTACCAAGGCTTTGTTGAAGAGTGCAAACGTTTACGAATATATAAAACATGCAGGCGATTATGGTATTGAGGTAAGTGATGCCAAACACGATTTTAATGCGGTGGTAAAACGCAGTCGCACCGTAGCTAGTGGAATGAGCAATGGAGTTAATTTTTTGATGAAAAAAAATAAAATTGAGGTGCTTACTGGCGAGGGCAAGGTAAAACCTGGCAAGGCCATAGAGGTTACAGATGCCCAAGGAAATAAAAAAACCTATACCGCAAAAAATATCATTATAGCCACGGGTGGTCGCAGCCGTGAGTTGCCCAATTTGCCCCAAGATGGTGAAAAAATAATAGGCTATCGCAAGGCCATGGTGCTTGAGAATCAGCCTAAGAAAATGGTGGTGGTAGGCTCAGGGGCTATCGGAGTTGAATTTGCTTATTTCTACAATGCCATGGGCACTGAGGTTACTATTGTAGAATATATGCCTAATATAGTGCCTGTAGAAGATGAAGAAATATCCAAACAACTCGAGCGCTCCTTCAAAAAACAAGGTATTAAAATATTGACTTCGAGTGAGGTGACTGGGGTAGATACTTCGGGCGCTGGCTGCGTAGTGCGTGTAAAAAACAGCAAAGGCGAGCAAAATATTGAATGTGATGTGGTGCTAAGTGCTGTAGGTGTAATTGCCAATATAGAAAACATTGGATTGGAAGAGGTAGGTATCAAAACTGAAAAGGGTAAGATTGTAGTCAATGATTTCTATGCTACCAATGTAGAAGGTTATTATGCCATAGGCGATTGCGTTCCTGGTCAGGCTCTGGCGCACGTGGCCTCAGCTGAGGGTATTATTTGCGTAGAAAAAATTGCAGGCCACCTTCCTGAGCCATTAAACTACAACAATATACCGGGTTGTACTTATTGCTCACCCGAGATAGCCTCGGTAGGCTACACCGAAAAAGCGGCACAAGAAGCAGGTTATGAAATTAAAGTAGGTAAATTCCCCTTTTCGGCA
>CAYZUZ010000074.1:0-6269 GCA_964481795.1 uncultured Cryomorphaceae bacterium | reverse complement strand
AATAAAAAACCCACAACAACAAACTAAGCACTACTTAACTTTAAACACTACTCAGCACTCAGTACTCCGCCTACGATTGTACTTCCCTACCTTTGCCTCTACAAAGGAAATTTAAAACAAAAATGAATTCCAATACACCCCAGCAAGTAGATGAAGCCCTGCATAAGTGCTTTCTACTTTTTTCTGATAAGTTGAAAGATTATGGTACAGCCTGGCGCATCATGCGATTGAGCTCGCTCACCGACCAAATTATGATCAAGGCTCGTAGGGTTCGATCTATCGAAATAAAAGGAACACAAATGATTGCCGACTCTATCGAGGGCGAATTTATTGGCATGCTCAATTACTCCATCATAGCTCTGATACAACTTAAATTGGGCGTGGCTCAAGAAACTGATATTGATGCTACAGAAGCCGAAAATCATTTTTTGGCCGTAGCTGAACAAGCAAAAGACCTCCTCAACAGAAAAAATCACGATTATGGCGAGGCTTGGCGCGAAATGCGCATCAGCTCTTACACCGATTTAATTTTACAAAAACTTTTAAGAATCAAGCAAATAGAAGAAAACAAAGGCAAAACTCTGGTATCTGAGAACATTGACGCCAATTATTTAGATATCATCAATTATTCCCTTTTTGCGTTGATTAAATTTGACGAATTAAAAAACACACAAGCATGAAAGCATTGACAACTTTGGTAAAATGGTTGGTTGGTTCACTTTTTATCTTTTCGGGTTTGGTAAAACTCAACGATCCACTAGGTTTTGCCTACAAACTCGAAGATTATTTTGCAGCAGATGTGCTCAATTTACCATTCTTGATACCTTATACACTTTTTTTGGCTATAGTAATTGTACTGGTAGAAATTTTGTTGGGAGTGGGTCTTCTTTTAGGTTATCGAATAAAAGCTACGCTCAATCTGCTATTGGCCATGATTGTTTTCTTCACTTTTCTTACCTTTTACTCAGCTTACTTCAACAAGGTAACCGATTGTGGCTGCTTTGGCGATGCCATACCTCTTACTCCTTGGCAAAGCTTTTATAAAGACATCATTCTTCTTATTCTGATTGGGTTTTTGATTTTCAACAAAAAACACCTTACTCATGTAATGAGTGTTTCAAAGGCACAAATAGCCCTACTCACTTCACTTGCCTTGGGTGGCATTATGGCTTGGTATGTGCTCAACTATTTGCCCATCAAAGATTTTAGACCTTATGCCGTAGGCAAAAATCTTTCCGAAGGCATGAAAAGTGCAGAGGAAATTGGCTTACAATCGCCCAAATACCTGACCATTTATACGCTTAAAAACAAAGAAAATGGCAAAACAACCATAGTAGATTCGGATACCTACGTAGCCGAGAAATGGTGGGAAAAATCGGAATGGGAAATACAAAGCGACCTCACCAAAAGCAAAAAAGTAAGCGATGGGTATGAGCCCCCCATCCACGATTTCAGCATCATTATTGAAGGCGAAGACCTTACCGAATCGCTGCTTCAAGAGCCCTTGCTTATGATGGTAATTACCAAAGATGTAGAAAAAGCCAAAACAAAATACTTTGCTGGCATCAATCAAATAGCTCAAGAGGTAGAAAAAGCAGGAGGTAAAATAGTAGGCTTAAGTGCGAGTCCGTATGCAGCTACCGAGGAGCTCCGCCATGAAGTGCAAGCTGCTTATCCTTTTGCCGAGGCCGACAAAACCACCCTCAAAACCATAGTAAGGGCCAATCCTGGAGTTTTGATTTTACACCGAGGTACTGTGGTAGCCAAATTCAGTGGCAAGGGTATGCCCAAAGCTGAAACCTTGGTTAAAGAGGGCATTATTAAATAATTTATTTATAAAAGCTTTCATTGTAGCAAGCGGCTTAATACCAAAAATATTGCCATGTTGAAATCGCTCCTCAATACACTACTAACCCTTTGGGGAGCAGCCACAGTGGTATTTATTTTATTTCATGTAGTGCCTACCGACCCTGCACGCATGCTGCTCGACCAACGCGAAGATGCCGAGCAATTGGCCCGAATTAAAAAAAAATATGGACTTGACCAGCCTGTGATTGTGCAATATTTGCACTACCTCAACGACTTATCGCCCCTTTCATTTCACAGTGAACTCAGTCAAGACTTCCATCATCCATCTAGCCGCAATATACCCGTTGTTAAAATAATTCCCTTAGGCGATTATTATTTGGCTCTTAAGTGGCCTTGGCTGCGCGAGTCGCTGCAACAAAAAGGCAAGCAAGTAAGTGCGCTCATTGCTTCGCGCTTAGGCAATACCATGGTTCTGGCTCTGGCTGCCATTGCTCTGGCATTTGGACTCAGCACCTTTTTAGGCATTACCTCGGCTCTGTATTCCGGAAGTTTTTTAGATCGTTTTCTGCTCGTTTTCTGCTCGTTTTTTATGGCCATGCCTTCTTTTCTCAGCTCTATTTTAGCTGCTTGGTTGTTTGCATTTGTGCTACACGATTATACAGGTTTGTCCATCACGGGCAATCTATTGGAATGGGATGATTTGGGCGAAAACCGCAGACTAATGCTCAAAAATCTCCTATTGCCGGCATTTACATTAGGCTTGCGACCCTTAGCAGTGCTTACCCAACTTGTACGCAATTCATTTCTAGATGTTTTACAATCCGACTTTATCAAAACCGCGCAATCCAAAGGATTAACGTCTCACAGAATTTACCTCACACATGCCTTGCCCAACGCGCTCAATCCGGTCATCAGTGCTGCCTCAGGTTGGTTTGCTTCTATGCTTGCAGGCAGTGTGTTTGTGGAGTATATTTTTGGTTGGAATGGCCTAGGAAAGCTCACCGTAGAGGCGCTCAACCAATTGGATGTACCCGTAGTAATGGGTTGTGTATTGTGTTTTGCTTTACTATTTATTGTGCTCAATAAGCTGGTCGACAAGCTCTATAGAATACTCGACCCGCGCGTAAATGCTTAGTTTTCAAAATATCCTTGGTCTAGAAAGTAGTATACAATAGCTTCTTTCATCAGCACACTTTGCTCGCCAGCTTTAAGGGGCGGTAGCTCTTCTACAAGTTTATAATGTGGCCATCCATCTGGATCCAAACCCTCAAATTCGTAATATCCATATCTGCTTAAAAGCTTACAAATAGCTATATGCATCAGGTTTACTTTTTCATCTTTCTTAAACTTTGTATGAATGATGCCCAGCTCTTGCACACCTATCAAAAAGATGATGCCGTCTAAATCGAGCAACTCACCTGGCGCAAACTGATCGCTCAATTGCTTTACCAATTGCTCCCAATAGGCCTTAATCTGCTCTTTGTCTAATATGTTTATATTTTCCATTATTTCCATTCCTTTTATAAGGGAGCAAAGGTATTCATATACCCTCTTTACAAATTTGAAGTTTCCCTTTGTTTTTTGGGCGCCCGGGCACGCTTTCCGCTCCTATCTTTTCTTTTTTTTTGATGAAAAAAAGAAAAGGATATCCGCTGCAATCGTTGGCGCAGCCTCACCGTAAAAAACGGGCTATAAATGTAGATACATTTAAAGTAGAAACATTATTTGTAAAAACAAACGAAATCACAACATCCTTTTGATCAACCACTTAAATGCCACATAAAAAATAAGACTCCAGCCCAAAATATTTCTGTGTTCTACCTTCAAGTCAAAATATGCTTCGCTAAAGAACACAATATACACGCCCAAAAACAACATAACAGCCGGCCTGAACAGTTCGCCCATGCGGCTTATAGAATTTTTGAGTTTCATTCTTGCAAAATAAAGCGAATGGGAATGGCATATCGCACGCGCACTTGTTTTTTGTTTTGAACACCAGGTATCCAATTGGGCATAGCTTGCACCACCCTCAATGCCTCCTCATCGCAGCCGCCACCTATACCCCGCACTACTTCAGCCTCAGTAATGCTTCCATCTTTACCTACCACAAATTGCACTATCACCATACCTTGTATTCGAAGCTCACGCGCTAGCTGTGGATACTTAAGCTCTTTAAGCAGATATTCGTTCATGGCTTGGATGCCGCCTACAAATTCAGGCGCTTTTTCAAACGATACGTATATTTCTTCTTTTTCAACAGGAGCGCTTACCTCCACCTGATTTACTACCACACTATCTATCCCAGCTAGGGTAGCTGTGCCAGGGTTCGCATGTTGTAGATCTTGCTGTGTAGGTATGTAGTCTTCCTCAAATACTTCGTTGTCGGGTTTTATTAAAGGCTTTGTGTATTTTACAGTGCTTACTTGTAAGGCCTCCTCCAGTTTTTGCTGCTGCGGAATCACTGTTTCGATAGGTGGTGGCGCCATCAACTCTGAATAAGTAACCACTTGCATTTGTTCCGTTTTTATGCTTCCTGTCCTCTTTTGTCTTTGCAGTGTAATCCATAAAAACAGTGAGAGATATAATATTCCGACCAACAGAATCCCTGCCAACAAGCCTTTAAAGGCCATCTCATTTTTGCGCCTACGCACATGGTATGCGCCATAGGCTTTACCCCTACCCGCCAATAGGTCGTCTTCGTATTCTTGTATTTTTTTATTGTAGCGTTTGGTCATAATCATCGAGCAAGGTTTGTTCAAATTCGCCAAACTTATCAAAAGCATAGCGGGTAAGCTCAGAGGTATTCAAATCATCTAATAGCTGAACCACATTACCATAAGTGCAGTCGGGATGAGGTTTTATAAAAACCATTAAGTCAGGCGTTTGAGCTTTTAATTCGCTGAGTAAGGCCTTTAAATCACTCCCATCAAGACTTAGCTCTTTCATCAGTGCATTTGTAATGCCTTGGTAGTAATACAATTTATCCTTTGACCCAGGAACCAAAGTCAAGGTTTTTGATTCTTTTATGGCCATTGGGGTTTCTACTTCTGGGTTATCATTGGCGGGCAATACAAGTTCCATGGCGTGCGGACGACTCAACGTAGTGGTGAGCATAAAGAAAGTAAGTAGCAAAAAAGCTAAATCTACCATAGGATTCATGTCGATGTCAATATCTTCCTTTTTGTCGCGCGCATCGCGGGCTTGCTTTCTTCCTATCTGTTTATTATTTTCCATTGCGCTTACTCTGTTTTACGATCGGTTATCAGATTAAAGCGCAATACTTGATTGTCTTTCAGTGTTTGAATCACTCTATCTACATGTAAATACGGTGTATTTTGATCGCTTTTGATGGCCACACGTAACCTTGGATTAACCACCCTAGCGTACACAATCCAGTCGGCTAATTCATTGTGCTCATCGGTACAAGGAATACCCGGTTGCATTATTTCCTTTCTTTCGCTTAGCGACAATTGCAAGTAGCTACTCAACTGATGGATAGGCAATCCGAAGCCTGAAAGAATAGAAAAAGTCTTGCTTTGTTTTTCTGTAAATGAAACACCATGCTTATCGCCCAGGTATTTGAGCAGTGAAGCCCTCGAAAATTTGCCATCTACATCAAAAAACACCCTACCATCGGGCGCAATAGAAAGCGTCATAATGCCCGACTCTGGCATTTTAACATCCGTAGTGGCTTTAGGCAGCTGCATCAAAATGGGCTCTTCTGTTTTAAAAGTAGTGGCCAACATAAAAAAAGTAACCAGCAAAAAAGCAAGATCCACCATGGGATTCATATCCAATTTGGGCGATTTGTTTCTTTTGCGTACAGTCTCCATTACTTAAAACTTAATTTTAATGTATTGAGCCAAACTAAAAGCTGCTTCATCGATTGCATAGGTAATCTGATCAATCTTATTGCTAAAGAAATTGTATAAAACAATAGCCACTGCGGCTGTAGAAATACCCAACGCGGTAGTAATAAGAGCCTGTGAAATACCACCGGCAAGACCTACAGCATCAGGAGCACCCACTCTAGCCAATGCTGAAAAGGCTACAATCATACCCGTAACAGTGCCCAGCAATCCGATTAATGTAGATATTTGAGCCAAGGTTGAAATAATTACCATGTTTCTGCTAAGTAAAGGAAGCTCAAGTTGGGTGGCATTCTCCAGTTCTATTTGCATAAACTCACTTTTCTCTTCGTTGCTCACCTGCGGATTTCTTGCATTCCACTCTTGAAATGACCGTATCGACGAAGCCAATACCTGCGCCATGGCTCCTTGTTGTACATCGCAAAGCTTGGGAATACCAGCCCATTCAACTTGTGCAAGGAGCTTTTTTACCTCCATTACAAAGAGTCGATTGTCTTTTTTGCCTTGGCTCAGCCTCAATGCAAGGAAGCGATCCACTGCATAAGTAATCAATACAATCTGAAACGTAATGAGTAAAATCACAATCTTCCC
>CAYZUZ010000073.1:0-6294 GCA_964481795.1 uncultured Cryomorphaceae bacterium | reverse complement strand
CCTTTTGATTTTTTGTCTTTCAAAGGTGGATTGGTAGTATTGTGCATAGGCAATTTATAGGGTTTATGTCATTTTAACGTATTGACTTTTATGAATATTGCCAAGAAATTAAAATAATTTTCTTTAGGTAAATCAATTTTACACAGCCTTGCTAAACATCCCTTCACGACTGCCAGCACGAAAGAGATTTTCGTCGAAAACAGAAGCCACCACACGCGAAAATATTTCGCCTACCTCAGTAAGAGTAAGGTGGTTATGGTCCAAAATAATGAGGCCCTCTGCTTGTAATTCAGGCAAGCGATTTACAATAGCCTGGTAGTGCTTGTCTTCAAAATCCGTAGCGTTGAAATGCAGCTTGCAATTACACATTAAATCCAAAATAAACTGCTTTACCTTTTGCTCCTGTACCGTGAGAAGATGGCCTGTATGAATAGGAAATTCACCCTGATTTACAACAGCTTGATAATCCTCTACCTCTTTGATATTTTGCATAAATGCGCTTTGGGTAGCGCCTATGGCTGAAGCACCCAGACCAATGTTGAGCTCAGCAAGGTTGGTGGTATAGCCCATAAAATTTCTGTGCAATTTTCCTTGCTTTTTTGCTTTAAAAAGCGCATCATTAGGCAAGGCAAAATGATCCATACCTATCGGGATAAAGCCCTGCTCGGAAAGTAATTCTTTGCCCAATAAATACATTTCTAATTTATCAGCTGCTGGGGGTAAATCTGCTTCTGTATACCTGCGCTGTGCCTTGCTCTTCCAAGGCACATGTGCGTAAGAATAATAAGCAATTCTGTGGGGTTTTAGCAAAGCTATTAATTCCACCGTCATTTTTATACTTTCTTTAGTTTGCAGTGGCAAACCATACACCAAGTCTACATTAAATCCTGTAAAACCATACTTGTGGGCCCACTGAAAAACGCGTTCTGTTTGCTCAAAAGTTTGATTGCGATTGATGATGTACTGTACCTTTTCATCAAAATCTTGGATGCCAATACTGATGCGTTTAAAGCCCAATTCGGCCAGGGTTTTTAGATGTTCTTCGCGGGTGGCATTGGGGTGCACCTCTACGCTAAACTCATAATTTTCAGCTACTTGTGAAGAATCAAGTATCGCACTTAAAAGACGATTCAGTTCCTTAGGAGCAAAAAAAGTAGGTGTGCCACCTCCCAAATGTATTTCCTCTATGATGGGTTTCTCAGGCCAAAGTTTGAGGTACAATTGCCATTCTTTAATCAATGTATCGATGTACGGTTCTTCTACCTTGTGATTCTTTGTGATTCGCTTATTACAACCGCAAAAAGTGCACAAATTTTCGCAAAAGGGAAGGTGTATATACAAAGCGAGTTTGCGCTTACTTGTATCGAATTGCATGCTTAGGCTTTCGCTCCATATTTGAGAATGCATGGTTTCAGGCTTCCAAAAAGGAACGGTGGGATAACTCGTATATCTGGGTAAGGGTTTGTCGTACGTACTTAGTAAATGTTTTAACGATGCCTGCTTAGGGTTCATATTCGATTATTTGCTGCAAAAATGGGTGTAGGTCCTGCAAAAATTCAATGATATCGCTCATAGTAAATACCTCGAAAAAGCAAAAAGCCTTGCAAATTGCAAGGCTTTTTGTGTAGTACCCGGAGCCGGGGTCGAACCGGCACATCTTTCGATACACGAGTTTGAGTCGTGCGCGTCTACCAATTCCGCCATCCGGGCTTATTTAAAATTGGGCTGCAAATGTAAGTGATGGACAATCAATTAAGCAACACAAATTAACAAATTAATGTCCTTTATAAATTATTGTATATGAATCTATTAACAAAAAATCACTCTGTTTTGAGTTTAAATTCCAAAATTATGACAAACTTTAAAAGCAAATGTTTCTTTAATAATTTCAAGCTTATTTAAAAAAATATTCTTCTATGTAGAAAAAAATCCAAGTAAAGCAAGCCTTACTTGGATTATTAAAAACTATGATCTTGAATTGATTAAGAAACAATCAAAGTGCCATCCTTAGCTTCATTCAAGCCCAGGGTTATTTCTTTACCTTCTTCTAATTTACCATTGATGATTTCCTCAGCAAGCAAATCTTCTACGTATTTTTGGATGGCTCTGTTCAACGGACGAGCGCCAAATTGCTGGTCAAAACCTTTGTCGGCAATGAAATTCTTGGCTTCGTCGCTGAGCTTTAAGTCATATCCAATCTCTTTGATACGCTTATACAACTTCTCGAGCTCGATATCAATTATCTTGAGGATGTCTTCTTTTTGTAGGGTATTAAATAAGATGATATCATCAATTCTATTTATAAATTCGGGCGCAAAAGCTTTTTTCAATGCTCCTTCCAAAACGCTTTTTGCCATTTCATCTGATTTCTCTTGCTTGGTTTTGGTCACAAAACCTACTCCAGTACCAAAATCCTTGAGCTGACGCGTACCCACGTTAGAGGTCATGATGATGATGGTATTCTTAAAGTCGATTTTCCTGCCTAAAGAATCTGTCATTTGACCATCATCTAAAGCTTGTAGTAATAGATTAAACACATCAGGGTGGGCTTTTTCTATCTCGTCTAATAAAATAACTGAGTAAGGTTTTCTGCGAACTTTTTCTGTTAATTGTCCGCCTTCTTCGTAACCCACATATCCTGGAGGCGCCCCTATCAATCGCGATACCGCAAATTTTTCCATGTATTCGCTCATATCTATTCGAATCATGGCATCTTCTGTATCAAACAAGGCTCTTGATAATTCCTTAGCCAACTGGGTTTTTCCCACGCCTGTTGGCCCTAAAAACACAAAGGAACCAATGGGTTTTTTGGGGTCTTTTAGGCCAGCCCTGTTTCGCTGTATGGCTTTTACTATTTTTTTAATGGCTTCATCCTGACCAATTACACGAGCTTGTAAGTCGGCTTCCATTTTAGAAAGCTTGTTGCTCTCTTGCTGTGCAATGCGCTGCACGGGTATGCCTGTCATCATAGCGACTACTTCGGCCACGTTATCTTCCGATACAATTTCGCGGTTGCGTTTTACTTCCTCTTCCCATTCACGCTGCGCCTCAAGCAGTTGATTTTCTACACGTTTTTCATCATCTCTCAATCGAGCAGCTTCCTCATATCGCTGTTTCTTTACTACTTGCATTTTTTCTTGACGCACTTCTTCCAGTTTTTTCTCAAGGTCAAGAACCAATTGAGGCACTCGGATAGAGGTAATATGTACACGCGAGCCTGCTTCGTCGAGGGCATCAATAGCCTTATCGGGCAAGTGTCTGTCGCTGATGTATCTGTTAGTAAGACTTACGCAAGCTTCTATAGCTTCTTGGGTATAGTTTACATTGTGGTGATCTTCGTATTTATCCTTGATATTGTGTAAGATTTGTATGGTTTCCTCTACTGTAGTTGGATCTACCATTACTTTTTGAAATCTTCTTTCTAATGCACCATCTTTTTCGATGTATTGTCTGTATTCATCCAAAGTAGTGGCACCAATACATTGGATTTCACCTCGAGCCAAAGCTGGTTTAAACATATTACTTGCATCGAGTGAGCCGGTAGCTCCCCCTGCTCCTACAATGGTGTGCAATTCGTCGATGAATAAAATAATATCGCTGTTTTTTTCCAATTCGCCCATAAGAGCCTTCATGCGTTCTTCGAACTGACCGCGATATTTTGTACCTGCTACAAGCGATGCCAAATCCAGCGTTACCACACGTTTATCGAAGAGTACGCGGCTTACTTTTCTCTTTACAATTCTCAATGCTAGGCCCTCAGCTATAGCTGATTTTCCTACACCAGGTTCACCTATAAGTAGTGGGTTGTTTTTCTTTCTTCTCGACAAAATTTGCGATACACGCTCTATTTCTTTTTCGCGACCTACTACAGGGTCAAGCTTGCCTTCTTCGGCCATTTTGGTTAAATCGCGCCCGAAGTTGTCCAACACAGGAGTTTTGCTTTTGCCATCTGGTTTAGATCGGCCCATGCCACCGCTACCCGAGTTGCCACCACCGGCTTGGCTGCGCTCAAATTCATCCTCCTCATCGCCATATCCCATGCGCAAATCACTTTTGGGCTTGTAAGCATCACCCTCATTTCCTGAGTTATAAAAATTCTGAAACTCCAGTTTTACGAGAGGATAATCGACATTAAAATATTGTTTCATAATTCTACTCACAGGATCATCCTCATTGCGTAAAATACAAAGGAGCAAATGAGAAGTTTTTATCTCAGGACTATGAAAAATTTTGGCCTCCAAAAAGGTAGATTTCAGGGCTTTTTCTGCTTGCTTGGTAAGCGGAATGTTTTTTCTTGTATTGATTTGGGCAGAAAAATTAGGCGATGATATGGTTTCCACCTTGTTTCTTACCTGCTGTATATCTACACCCAAATCTTTTAAAATTTTCATCGCACTACCTTCTCCTTCTCGTATCAACCCGAGCATGAGGTGCTCAGTACCGATGCTATCGTGTCCCAACCGCAAGGCTTCCTCTTTGCTATAGCTGATTACATCCTTTACTCTGGGTGAAAAATTTTCTTCCATGTATAAAATAATTTATGGATTAACGAACGAATGCCGTGCCATGTTTTGGCTTTTCAAATATAGTTTGCATCAAAGGTCGCGCCTTCACAAGTATTACTGACAATTGTACACAGATTTTTGTTGAAAATTAGAGCAATCCGAGCCTATTTATAGACCATTTAAAGACTGAGAATGCTTATTTTTGCTCATTAACGTATTTTTTGAACTAATAAATTTAATACTGCCAATATGACAGAAGGCTCAAAAATTATCCCAATCAATATTGAGGATGAAATGAAGAGCGCCTACATCGATTATTCGATGTCGGTGATAGTATCCCGAGCATTGCCTGATGTACGTGATGGCCTCAAGCCAGTACATCGCAGGGTGCTTTTTGGGATGCACGAATTGGGCGTACTCTCCAATCGCCCGTATAAAAAATCAGCCAGAATAGTAGGTGAAGTTTTAGGTAAATTTCACCCACATGGCGACAGCTCAGTGTACGATACCATGGTACGTATGGCCCAAGAGTGGTCGTTGCGATACATGCTCGTAGATGGCCAGGGTAACTTTGGCTCTGTAGATGGTGATAGCCCTGCTGCTATGCGATACACCGAAGCCCGATTGAGGAAGATATCAGAGGAAATGCTATCGGATATTGATAAAAACACGGTAAATTTTCAGCTCAACTTCGATGATTCTCTTGAAGAGCCTACGGTACTTCCCTCCAAGATTCCCAATCTTTTGGTCAATGGCGCATCAGGTATTGCGGTAGGTATGGCTACCAATATGGCGCCTCACAATTTGAGTGAAACTGTGGATGCCATTAATGCCTATATCGACAACAACGAAATTGAGATAAGTGAATTGATGTTGCATATCAAAGCTCCAGATTTTCCTACGGGTGGTATTATTTACGGCTATGAAGGGGTAAAAGAAGCCTTTGAAACCGGAAGAGGACGTGTAGTACTGAGAGCTAAGGCCAATATTGAAGAAATCAATGGTCGCGACTGCATTATTGTTACAGAAATACCTTATCAGGTAAACAAAGCGGATATGATCAAGAAAACCGCTGATTTGGTCAACGATAAGAAGCTGGATGGCATTGCAGACATTAGAGATGAGAGCGATAGAAATGGTATGCGTATCGTGTATGTGATTAAAAAAGACGCGATTCCGAATGTAGTGCTCAATAAACTTTACAAGTACACAGCATTACAGAGTTCTTTCTCTGTAAATAATATTGCCCTTGTAAATGGACGACCTGTAATGGTAAATCTCAAAGATTTAATCAAGCATTTTGTTGATTTTCGCCATGAAGTAGTAGTGCGCAGAACCGAATTTGAATTGGATCAAGCACAAAAAAGAGCGCACGTATTAGAAGGATTGCTTATAGCATTGGATAACCTCGACGCAGTTATTAAGCTTATCCGCGAGTCAAAATCAGGCGAAGAAGCCAGAGAAGGTTTGATGAAAAACTTTGAACTCTCTGAAATACAAGCCCGTGCTATACTTGATTTACGATTACAAAGACTTACAGGCTTGGAGCGTGATAAAATTCGTGAAGAGTATGCAGAGTTGATGAAAACCATCGAATATTTAAAATCCATCTTGGCTGATAAGCAATTAAGAATGGATATTATCAAGAAAGAACTCACAGAAGTTAAAGAGAAGTATGGCGATGAACGCAGAACGGAAATAGAATTTGCCGGAGGCGAATTTTCAATGGAAGACATGATTCCTGATTCGGAAGTAGTGATTACTATTTCGCATGCTGGCTATATCAAAC
>CAYZUZ010000072.1:0-6304 GCA_964481795.1 uncultured Cryomorphaceae bacterium | reverse complement strand
CCTCCATAACCTTTAAAATTTTATGTTATGATCAAGAGGACTTTATTTTTTGGGAACCCTGCTTACTTGAGCACTCGAAATGCTCAGTTGGTAGTAAAACTACCTGACTCAGGTGATGAAAAGCTAGTGCCTATAGAGGATATAGGTATGGTGGTGCTTGAGCATCCGCAAATCAGCATCACTCACGGCCTGATGAATGCATTGATAGAAAACAATGCTGCTGTATTGTGGTGTGATGATAAACACATGCCCAATGGCCTCATGATGCCCATGACTGCCAACCACACCTATACCGAGAAAATTAGACATCAGCTTCAAGCAAGTGAGCCTCTAAAAAAAAATCTTTGGAAACAAACTGTTCAAGCTAAAATCAACAACCAAAAGGCTGTTTTAATTAAGCACGGCCTTGATTATGAGCCACTTGTTTATTTTGCAAAGTCAGTAGGTAGTGGCGACCCTGATAACTATGAGGCTCGAGCTGCTGCATTTTATTGGGATAAGTATTTTAGATACATTGACCAAAAATCAAAACGACATAGAGACGGTCCGCCTCCCAACAATTTATTGAATTATGGCTATGCTATTCTAAGAGGAGTTATCGCAAGAAACTTGGTTTCTTCTGGATGCTTGCCTGCTGTGGGCATTTTTCATCGCAATAAATACAATGCCTTTTGTTTAGCTGATGATATTATGGAGCCTTTTAGACCCTATGTAGATGATTTAGTGATTGATGTTGTAAGTCAGCTTGACGAAATTCCTGATGTACTTACCAAAGAAATAAAAGCAAAACTGCTTATCATCCCAACGCTTGATATCTTGATTGAAGGACAAAACAGTCCTTTGATGGTGGGATCGCAGCGCACTACAGCCAGCCTTATGAGCTGTTTTGAAGGCCACTCTCGTAAACTTTTATATCCCGAAAAATGAGTGCAGAAAGGTATTCTACTCGGCTTAATCAGTACAGAATTATGTGGCTATTCGTTTACTTTGACTTACCAACACACACCAAGAAAGACCGAAAAAACTATTCAGTTTTTCGAAAGCAACTATTACTTGATGGATTTTCAATGATTCAGTATTCTATATATTCTCGACATTGTTCGAGCAGAGAAAATTTGGAGGTACACAAAAAACGAGTAAAAAATCACTTACCAGAAAAAGGTGAAATTATACTTTTTGAAATTACGGATAGGCAATTCTCCATGATGGAGTTCTACGGAGGTAAAGCCTCCAAAGACAAACCCAACACCCCCCAACAACTCGAGCTTTTTTAAATGCTCTTTATTTACTTCGCAGGCTTATCCTTATCCCAAAGACCTGAGTAGCTGATGTTTCCATCTTTGTCGAAGAGCTTGCCTTCGCCTTGGCGCATGTTGTTGGCCCAGTTGCCCTCGTAGCGCTCACCACTGGGCCAGTAGTAGGTGCCCGTGCCCTCTCTTATGTCGTTGTTGTAATCGCCATCGTACTTTTCGCCATCGGCCCATTCAAAGGTGCCTTTGCCGTGGCGTTTGTTGTCTTTCCATTCACCGCGGTATATGCTTCCTGTAGTCCAAATACCCATACCTCCTCCTTGGGCTTTTCCATTTTCAACCTCGCCCAGGTAGTGAATTTTAGCGCCTTTTTGCCCTTCAAACGTAATGATTTGAACTTTCTCCTTTCTGTTGAGCTGTCTGTCTTTTTTTTCTAAAGCTTCTTGGGCGTCTTTCAGGTTTTCTTTGAGTGTATTTACTTGCTCTTGGCTGTTGCTCCACTTGTATTGCCATTCTGTTTCAAGCTCTTGTATGCGTTTTTTAGTCTGTGCCAATAAGAGTTCTTGGTTTACACTATTTTGGTTGTCATTTTCAATATCAGAAAGTAAACTTTGGATGCGTTCTATTCTTTGATCAATAGCCTCTACGGCAAATGCACCTACTTTTTCTTTAATGGCTGTATAATCAGCCATAGCTTCCTGATACTTGCCTTCAAAAATAACTTTTTCGTCGGCCTCAAAGAGTTGCAGTAACCATGCCTTATCTTGATTGCTTATTTCTAATTCCTGTCCCATTCGGGCATTGAGCTGCTCTACTTGCTTATTAACTCCCATTAAATACGCGGCCAGCAGTCCTAAAGCTATGAGCATAAATAAGGAGGCAAATAGGTACACTTTAAAGACCGATTGCTTCATCAAATTTTTGAAGCTAATACGCTCAGGCAGCATGTTTTTATCTTGTGACATAATTGATCAGTCTCTAATTTTTATTTCGGGGATTTTGGCTTTGTCTTTTCTAAAATCGAGCGAAACGTATGCGTTTAAACGTATCACCCATCTATGCCTATATTCAATTCCATTACCCAAGCGCTGCCCTAAGGTATACATAGGGCCTCCTCCTAATTTAAGCCTTGGTGAAACAATATAACCCAATTGAGGATAAATTCTCAAATCCTCAAGAGGCGCATCACCTACAGGGCTACCTGATTGCATAATGATTTCAACATCAGGGGTTGCATACCATACACCAGGTCCTAATCGAGGCTTATTGATTGGGTAATTTGCATAAAACTTGTACCTCCATCGGTCTCGGTATATCCAATCTGAATCTATAGCATGCCTCGTTGACCATCTGTGCTCTATTCTGATGCGGTGGTAAATCATTAATCTACCAAAAGGCATTATAAACAAGTATTCATGCCAAAATCGAGGTTCTAAAATCACCAATTCCGTTCCTTCGGCTCCTGGATTTGGATTCCAATCTAGACGTAAAACACCTCCGGCAGTAATATTGACCCTATCATTTAATAAGTAGGTAAGTGCATGCCTATTGTAAATCTGAGCCATTTGACCGGCAAAAGGTAGATTATCATTTCCTGCCCTCCTATAATGGTGCTGAGCATCCCAAATCCATTTGTCCGCTATCCGAAACTTATTATATGAACCAATCCATAAATTGGTTCCCAACTCTTCAAATTCCGCCTGCCCTTTTGCTGCATATCCCAATAAAAAAAGAAAAGCAACAGTAATTCCTACTTTCTTCATCTTCTTTCTAAATTTTGACTTATTGGAATTTCCATAATCCTTACTGCCTCATCAAAGGTAGAAACTCTTCTTAATTGGCGCTCCAAATCTTTTGTGTCTTGCTCTCTTATCTCTTTCATGAAAACAAAAAGTATTTGAAGATCTTCTATTTGAATTGCTGCGTTTTCACAAGTAAGGTCATCGTTTAAACTTCTCCACAATTCACGAAAAACTATATCTTTATAGCTTTTATAAAGTCGTTCTTTTACCCTCTCCTCCATATAAGTAAGTGTAAATCCATTGAGGGAAACTCGGGTATACAACTCGTCTAAATCCTCTATAGTCTTTGGCATCCTTGCCAAGTACTCGTATAAATAAAAGTAAGTATTGATACAATTTAAATTATCCTCCAAAGTTTCTATTTTTTGCTCAAGAGATTTTTGACTGTAATTTTTCAATAATATCTCCACTTGCTCAGTTGCTTTTCTATTCAATTGATCATGATAGGTATTGTAATCACTACGCTGCCATTCATTATTAAATAGCGATATAATACTATCGTGTTTTTGTACCAGTTTTTCTTCCTTTTCGCTTAGTGAACTTTGTTTGGCATATCGGTCTACTATTTTTACAGCATCTTCTATCAATTTTTTCACATCTTCTTCTATATCGCTTAGCAATTTTTGGATGCTACTTATACTTTTTAAAGAATCATACTCTTGGGTGTTTACAAAATCATAATCACGCTGTATACCTTCATCGTCCAGACTAATATTATTGGGAAATTCTATACTAGGAGCTGCATTTGCAAAATATTCTTTTCTATCGATGTATTCAAAAAAGGCTTGACCCATCACATGCATCAATGGAGTTAATTTTTTTAATTGCAACTCATATATATGCATGGCCTGACTCAATAACTTGAGCTCGTCGCTCGCATGTCGGGCCAATTTTGCTTGCGGATTACTCCTGAAATCTTGTAATCGTTTTTGCGCTTTACTGTACTTTTCTTGTATTATTTTTATTTGCTTTTCTTCCACTTTATCATAGGTAAATTTTCTCACCTTAAAGCTGGGTAAAATAACCTTGTGATCATCGCGGAGTACATTCCATATTTCTACCTCTTTATGATAAGCAAATGAAAGCAATGTTTTTTGAAAGAAATTGTTGCTTTCTTTTATCAATCGAAATAAGCTATCCTCCGATACTATTGCAGCATTTGCAAGCCCAAACTGCGTATATAAAATCAAATTAAAATAGCGATCACTTACCGGCAACTCTACCCAATCTTCCTGACTTTCTTCCGTATTTGTTTTTGCTAAACCTTTGTGAATTACTGATAGGGTATCTTTGCCTACTACAAAATAATGATCCATAAAAACGCCAGATTGATATACCCTGTTTTCTATCAATTCTTTTGATAATTTGTGTTTAATTTTCCATACACCGTTCAATAAGCCATTTTGATCGAAACTTCCTTCTAGAGAAATTAAAGGGTTTTTGCTTGTGAGGTTTTTTGAAAATCGCTCGTTGATGAAAGACGCCCTTGAGTAATATAGGGTATCCGAAGGCTCTGAATTTTTTATCAGTCTGCGCATGGCAATCCAGTCGTTTTGAGCAAGACCCTCTTTAAAATGTGCTTGTATTGAAAACTCTTCGCCTGAGGCTTGTTTTACAATTCTATTGTTTTTAATTACTTGCTTATCGCCTTCTTTTAAGTGTGCCCATTTGTAATTCCACTCTCCCTGTTTTTCTGCTTTAATGTAATTACCTTGCCACATTAAAGAGTAGTAATAACCCATACGTGAGGTATCTTCATACGAATGAAAAAACTCGAAATTTCCTTGTGGGAGTGTGTCTTTTTTTTGTACTACATACTGATACTCGGCTGTGCCTTCGATGTTGTTTTTGAGCTTAAAATTGTTTTTTATAAGGTTGTTTTGCTGCCCTTGAAGCAGCCCTGTGGCAAAGAAGTAAAAAAGCAAAAGCCAGCTAAGATTTTGGATTCTCAGCTGACTTTTGACCTTGTTTTTTCTCAAATCTTTTATTTCAAACAAAATATCTTTGTATTGTCGTTAATTTTAATACTTTAAAGCCAAAGATATTTCATTTATATTTTTTGGTTGTTAAAAAAGTCCTATCATTAAATTTCCTTCTTTTCTCCCTCCACATACACTTCGCTTGTCTTGCCCGAAATTCTTTCAATTTGAGTACCCTCGTGACTTATAACTATTTGCAAAACAGTCCCTTGATGTATGATTTTAAATTTCAATTGCTTCCAGTTCTTTGGTAAGTGTGGATTGAAGTGTAAGAGACCGTTTTTAAGCCTCATACCGCCAAATCCTTCTACCACGGCCATCCATGTACCTGCCATAGAGGTGATGTGGAGACCTTCGTGCACTTCTTTGTTGTAGTCGTCCAAATCGAGGCGCGAGGTGCGGAGGTACATTTCGTAGGCTTTTTCCATTTTGCCTAGCTTGGAGGCCAACACCACGTGAACACAGGGGCTCAACGAACTCTCGTGCAAGGTGCGAGGCTCGTAAAAGTCAAAATGTCTTCTGTGTTCTTCTTCGCTAAAATCATCTTCAAAAAAGTAGAAAGTCTGCAAGGTATCGGCCTGCTTGATGAAGCATGAACGCAAAATTCTATCCCAGCTCCAATGTTGATTGATGGGTCTTTCGGTAATATTTAAGTCATCAGCCGTTTGCTGTACTTTGTCCATATACCCCTCTTGCTGCAAATAGACTTGGTGCTTTTCGCTGTAAGGGAAATAGGTTTTGGCGATGATTTCCTTCCAAAGCAGGGTTTCCTTTACCTCGTCAAAATGGATTTTTTTAGCTAATGTATTGTACTTGGTCGTTGCATCGCGTTTTACCTCGGCTATGCATTCCAGCGTATAGCTGAGGCACCAGCGGGCCAAGTAGTTTGTATAGAAATTGTTGTTGATGTTGTTTTCATACTCATTAGGACCGGTAACGCCCAGCATCACATAGGCCTCTTTATCTTCGCTCCAATTAAATCGCTGCGCCCAAAAACGCGCTATGGCAATTAAAACTTCAAGACCATACTCAGCTAGGTAAGCTCTATCGCCCGTGTATTCGGCATACCTCCATATGGCTATAGACATGGCTCCATTACGGTGTATCTCTTCAAAGGTGATTTCCCATTCGTTGTGACACTCTTCACCATTCATAGTTACCATGGGATACAAAGCTGCTCCGTGGGTAAAGCCCAGCTTTTCAGCATTTTCTATGGCTTTGTCTAATTGCTTGTATCGGTAGAGCAAAAGATTGCGCGCCACATGCTCATCGT
>CAYZUZ010000071.1:0-6325 GCA_964481795.1 uncultured Cryomorphaceae bacterium | reverse complement strand
CATTCAAGCCAAAGGCGTTACCTTCAAAACCTGTGGAACCTGTAAAGGAAACGGAAGGGTATATCGAGTGCAAAACACCATACTGGGTCAAATGCGCACCGAAAGCGCTTGTCCTACCTGCCAAGGCAGTGGTAAGGTGGTAGATCAAAAGCCAGCCGGTGTAGGAGCCGATGGTTTGGAACGCGTAGAGGAAACCGTAACCATACCAATACCCGCTGGCGTAGTAGATGGCATGCAGCTCAAAATGAGTGGCAAAGGCAACGAAGCACCCATGGGAGGCATGGCCGGAGACCTCATTATTTTGATAGAAGAAGTAGAACACGAATTCTTGAAAAGAGAAGGCATCAACCTCCACTACGACTTATATATCTCTATTCCCACGGCTATTTTGGGAGGTCCGGTTGAGATTCCTTATTTCAACAGCAAAATGAAAATCAAGATAGATGCTGGCGTGCAAAGTGGCAAAATCTTACGATTGAAAGACAAAGGACTCAAAAACATCGAAGGCTACGGAAAAGGCGATCTTTTGGTACACATCAATGTGTGGACGCCCAAAGAGTTGACCTCAGAGCAAAAAGCAGCCTTAGAGCGCTGGCGCGATGAAAGTAATTTTAACCCCAATCCGGATAAAGGCGAAAAATCCTTTTTTGAGAAAGTAAAGGAGATGTTTAGTTAATTCATAAACCCACTCCCCTACCTGTGCAATCAACGATTCAAAATTATTGCGAGCTATTGGCCAGCAAACTCAAAGAGGCAGCTATTGAGGAAAAAAGACCTCAAATGGAAGCCTATATGAAACATATAGCTCCTTTTTTTGGAGTGCCTAGTCCGCAGCGCAAAGAAATTTTGAAGGTGTTTTTATCTGAAAATCCCGTACAAAATCAGGAAACAGCTGATCTAGTTGTGCGGTATTTATTTGATATGCCACAGCGCGAATTGCACTATTGTGCTATGGATATATTCGCAAAAACGCTCAAACTTTTTAATCCAGAGCAAGCGTTGGCACTTACCCAACACTGCATCATAACCCATTCGTGGTGGGACACGGTTGATTTATTGGCCTCTAATATTTTGGGTAAAATATTGCAAAAAAATCCACAGTTAATTCATGAAATAAATACCACTTGGATGGAATGCGGAAATATGTGGTTGCAAAGGAGTTGCTTGCTTTTTCAGTTGAAATACAAAAAAGCTACCGACACCCAACTTTTGCAGCAAAATATTGAATATCTGATGTTTGAAAAGGAATTCTTCATCCGAAAAGCCATTGGTTGGGTACTGCGCGAATACGCAAAAACACATCCTAAATGGGTTTTAAATTTTGTAAAAACACACGAGGAACTTTCGGCCTTGAGCAAAAAAGAGGCTTTAAAATATATAGAATAATCGTTCATATTCTGATTCAAAGAAATCCGCTTTTTACTTAAAATTCTAGTCGATTATATTTGTCCATTCCTTTTTTGCGAAAAACAAAGGAATTACATTAATTTTAAAACAATAGGATTATGAAAAGTTGGCTATTCTGGTTATGTATGTTTCCCTCACTTCTTTTTGCACAAAGTAAATACACCGTGGGTACGCGATTGCTATTACACGACTTAAAAAAAGAAGGTGCTTTTGAAAACAGACATCCTGCCTTGAGCGAACGTTTGATTCAAAACCATGCGTTGCAATTCAGAAACGGAACGTATTGGGCAGCTATAGCCATCAAAATAGAGGAATCACAATTTCAAGAGGATGCCCTGTTCTCATTAGGTGCACATATCAACTCCAGATATATCGGCTTGCGCAGTATTGAATGTCCTGTGCAGGTAATACCCCAATTGCTTCATTTGGAGGGAGTTTTACAAATAGATGCAGGTGCTGAAGATGCTCCAAACATGGAAACCTCGCTAAGCGAAACCTATGCCGACAGCGCCAAGGCTGGTTTGGGTCTGCCCAAGGGCTTATCAGGCAAAAATGTAGTGGTATCAGTCATCGATTGGGGATTCGACTATACACATCCCAACTATTATTCTGCTGATTTGCAAGATTATAGAGTAAAAAGAGTATGGGATCAAAATTTGGTGGGAGGCACACCACCCCAAGGGTATAGCTACGGTGCCGAGCACGCCACACAGTCAGATATTTTGGCTGCAGAGCACGACGATCCCTACGTTTTTGGCATGGGCAGTCATGGTACACATACCTCAGGTATTGCAGCCGGTGGCGGTGCAGGCACTCCGCACCAAGGAATAGCGCATGAGGCTGAGCTGATACTGTTGCCTTATCGCAGAAATGCTGCTTCACTTTTAGATTTATTGAATTACACAAAAAACTACTCAAATACCGCACAAAAGCCCTTTGTATTTAACATGAGTACAGGTAGTCATTTGGGGCCACATGATGGTAGCGATTTAAAAAATCAAGCCATATCACAAACGGTAGGCAAGGGAGCCGTATTTGTAGGTTCGGCTGGCAATAATGGACAAAATGAGTTTCATCTCGATCACGAATTTTCCAACGACACCCTCAGTACCGTCTGCACCACCGTAAACACCAACGCCTACTGGGGGCAATGTATGGCTATTTGGGGCGCACCCAATCAAAATTTACACATGGGTTTTAGTTTGGTGAATAATACAGGCGACACCCTTTATACTTTTCCTTATTTGAGTTCGGCTGCTGAACCACTGCTCGATACGGTGGTGTATTTTGACCCACAAGACAGCACTAAGAGTTTCGAATTCAAATTATTAGCCATAGCTGCGGATGCTAATAATTTAAAACCCAATTTCAGATTTGAATTCAGAAATCTGACAGGTTTGCGGGTTGCTACACATTTTTATGCCAACACAGGCCGCATGGATATTTGGCATATCATCCGTTTGGAGGAACGATACACCAATTGGGGGCTGAATTTGCAAGCCTCTTTTGCGGGCGGCAACCAAACCTGGACTGGCTACAAAAAAGGAGATTGGCATTACGGAGTTGGCGAACCCTCAGGAGCTGGTCCTTCGGTGATTACTGTAGGTGCCTATCAATCTACTATATTTATGCCCAATGGATCCACTTTTGCCGGTAATTTGGCTAACTTCACAAGCTATGGACCCACCGTAGATGGCCGAAACAAACCCGACATAGCAGCACCCGGAGTAAGTGTAGCCTCCGCGGTTTCAAGTTTCGACCCAAGTGTAAGCACCAATTTGCCTACCGTAAGTTTCAATGGCAAAACCTATCATTTCCAAAGATATTCAGGTACTTCCATGTCGGGTCCTACAGTGGCGGGCATCGTGGCGTTGATGTTGGAGGCCAATCCAGATTTAAGCTGGCAGTTTGTACGAGATATCATTACCTCCACAGCGCGCCAAGATGCCAATACAGGAACCTTGCCCAACGATGGACATGTGCGCTGGGGCTTCGGAAAAATCAATGCATGGCAGGCTATATTTGAAGTGTTTAACACCATTCAAGTAAAGAATTACCACAGTGTTATGTCTTGGCATGTATATCCTAATCCGAATTCTGTTACATTTTTATATCTTGATGCTTCAGGGGTAGAAACAGGAAATTATCAAGTAAAAATTTATAATACCCAAGGTGTAATGGTCAAAAGCAAGGATATTCAGCATCAGGCCGATACAAAATGGGAGCTCGAAACAGAAGGACTGGCAAAAGGGCTGTACATCATTCAAGTAGAAAAAAACACGGTATTATTTGGCGTATCAAGGGTGGTAATTCAATAGCGAATTTGCTTTAACTCTTATCAAACTTTTGCCCGCAATTACTGCAATATTTAAAGCTTTTTTGGTTGTTAAAATTACACGCAGTACAACTTTTATTGTCATTCATACTCTTTGTCATTTCCACTGTAATAATTCCTGTAGGCACAGCAATAATGGCGTAACCAATAATCATCGTAAACGAAGCAATAAATTTTCCTAAATTCGTAATGGGAACCACATCGCCATATCCAACCGTAGTAAGGGTTATAATTGCCCAATACACCGATTGAGGAATGCTGGTAAAACCATTTTCACCCCCTTCTACCACATACATTACTGTACCAAGTAAAATGACAATAATAACTACAGTAGATAAGAAAATACTTATTTTATAGGCGCTGGATTTTAGTGATTTTAAAAGCATCAAAGCCTCACTGCTAAAGCGAACCAAACGCAAGATTCGGAAAACTCGAAGCAACCTCAAAATTCTTACGACCAACAAATACTGATAACCATAGAAAAACAAACTTAAATACGTAGGAAGAATAGCCAATAAATCTACAACACCCCAAAAGCTAAAAATATATTTGAATGGTTTAGGTGTAATGATAATTCTCACAATGTACTCAACTGTAAATAGCAAAGTGAGTATCCATTCAAGAATATAAAACTCTCTCAAGAAACGCTGGTGCCAACTCGGAATGGAATCTACAATTGCAATGAAGATACTCAAAATAATGGTCCATAGTAAAATCACATCAAACCTTTTGCCGGCAGGTGTATGACTCTCAAATACTACTTCATACAATAATTTTTTGTTTAATAATTTCAAAGCCGACAGATTATTTTATTGAGGTTCAAAGCTAGGGCAAGGTTTTTTATTTTAAAAATTTTGCCAAAATAAACCCCCAATAGTTCATTTGAGTTTACTTTGCTTAGTAAAATCACACCGCAAATATGACACTCTTTGACGCACAAATACGAATAGAAGAATTGCGCAAGCAACTTCATCATCACAACCATCTGTATTATGTTTTGGATGCGCCCGAAATATCTGATTTTGAATTTGATACACTACTCAGAGAACTTTGTGACTTGGAGGAAAAATACCCTCAATTCAAAGATGAAAACAGCCCTACGACACGGGTGGGTGGTGAGGTAATTAAGAGTTTTGAAAATGTAGAACATCGCTATCCCATGCGTTCATTGGGCAATACCTACAGCCGAGAGGAGCTCGATGAATTTATTCAACGTACCCAAAAAGCCTTGGGACGCGACTGCACTTTTGTGTGCGAACTCAAATACGACGGTGCAGCCATCAGTCTTACCTATAAAAACGGAATTTTAGTACAAGGATTAACCCGAGGCGATGGAAATAAAGGCGATAATATAACCACCAATTTAAAGACCATAAAAAGCATTCCCCTTGCGCTCAAAGGCAATTTTCCCCCTGATTTTGATATTCGTGGAGAAGTGTTTATGCCCATCAAAGGTTTTGAAAAAATGAACCAAGAGCGCCTTGAAGAAGGTTTAGAACCTTTTGCCAATCCGAGAAATTCGGCCTCCGGATCCTTGAAAATGCAAGACAGTGCACAAGTTGCTAAACGCCCTTTAGATTGTTTTATGTATTTTGTAATCAGCGATATTAAGGTAGCAGATAATCATTATGATGCTTTAATGGCAGCTCAATCATGGGGCTTTAAAACCCCCGACCCAAAGAAAAATATGCTGGTAAAGGCTCAAAATGCCGATGAAATATTTGAATTCATCAACTATTGGGAAATAGAAAGAAAAAACCTACCCTTTGATATAGATGGTATTGTGATTAAGGTAAATGACTATGCATTGCAAGAAGAACTGGGCTATACCGCCAAATCGCCACGCTGGGCTATTTCGTACAAATACAAAGCCGAAGCTGCCCTTACGCAACTCAAAAGTATTGATTATCAAGTAGGTAGAACAGGAGCCATAACTCCAGTAGCCAACTTAGAGCCTGTACTATTGGCAGGCACAGTGGTTAAGCGTGCTTCGCTGCACAATGCCGACCAAATCGCAAAACTCGATTTGAGGCTAGACGATTGGGTATTTGTAGAAAAAGGGGGTGAAATTATTCCGAAAGTAACAGGGGTAGATTTGAGTAGAAGACAAGCCCACAGTAAGGCATGGATATATACACAAACCTGCCCTGATTGCCATACGCCCTTGGTAAGAAACGAAGGTGAAGCCTTACACTACTGCCCCAATACTACAGGTTGCAAACCTCAAGTGGTAGGCAAATTGCAACATTTTATATCGCGCAAAGCCATGGATGTAGAAGGCATGGGCGAAGAAACCATAGAGCAGCTCTTTCAAGCGGGTTTAATACACAGCATAGCCGATTTGTATCTGCTTCAATACGAGCAACTAAGCCCTTTGGAACGCATGGCCGATAAGTCTATTCGAAACTTGCTAGAGGGAATAGAAAAAAGCAAAAAGCAACCTTTTGAGCGATTGCTCTTTGGCTTGGGCATCCGATATGTAGGCGAAACCGTAGCAAAAAAATTGGTGAAACATTTTAAAAACATCGATGCATTGAGCGCTGCCACGCTAGAAGAATTATTGGCTGTAGATGAAGTAGGGCA
>CAYZUZ010000070.1:0-6387 GCA_964481795.1 uncultured Cryomorphaceae bacterium | reverse complement strand
CATTCGGCTTCCATGCCGCGCGCCATGTAGCCAAGGCCTTCGTAGTAGGGCATGGGGTTGCCATAGCGATCTACAATAAAATAATCGCTTTCGGCTTTTTGAGCTAAGGGCACTATTTGCAAAGCATCTTTGCGTGCATTGGCTTGCATTACCTCTGAGCTTACTTTTTCACCCTCGTACTTTTGATACATTACATAGCTGCCGTAGATACTGTATATCAATGGAATAAAAAGTACATACTTGTTTATAGATAGTGATTTTCCTTGCACGGTGCAGCCCGATAGCGATAAGGCGCCTACCAAAAAGAAGAGCATTTGCAACTCGGGTCTTTCCATAGGAAAATCAAAAAAACTAAAGGTCAAAAAAGCGATGCTTCCCATCATGGCCATAATGAATAGGAGTTTGTTATAGCCTTTATTTTTGGCTGTATTTTTAAATAAGGTGAGCACCACGGCCAGCATAAAAATGACTTGCAACACAAAACCAGGAATTCCACTTTCGGCAAGTATCCACAGGTAATCGTTATGGGGCTCAGCTATAGTGGTTTCGCCATCGGTAACGGTGGCATCCATAGCATCTATTCCGTATTTCGGAAACCAAACTTTCCAGTTGCCGGCACCTACTCCCAGCGGATTGTCTTGTAGCATGAGCAAGCTATTTTCCCAAAAACGCAGGCGGTGATTGAGATTGGTAGTATCGCTCATAGTAGGGTAGGAGGCGCCCAATATGCCTAAGAAAAGAACTACAGCTGCTGCAAATACAAGGGGTTTAAATACTTGATCTTCGCTGTTTTTGCTCCAATTAAGAAAAAACGGCAGTCCGATAAACAAGGCCAAAACCGCCCCTAACCAGATGGAACGCGTATGGAGCAAGGCTATCAGTAGGATGCCTCCCCAAAATGCATATTGTGAAACTTTTTGAATCCAGTTTTTTTCTATTTTTTTTAAAAAAAACAAAAAAGGTAGGCACAAGGCCAATGTGGCCGATAGTAGGTTTTTGTTGCCAGCAAAGGAATGTACTTCTACTACATTTACAAAAAATCCTCGCTTGCCAATAAGGGGTATTATTTGAGCAAAGGCATAGGCAATCATGAGGGTAGCTACTAATAAAAATCCTCTTGTAATCAAGGTTTTTGTCAAAATACTTTTCTCAATAAGCACATGAGCTAGTAGTAAAAAGCACACAGCTATTCCATAGCGAAAAAATTCAGTAAAGGCTTCAATTCCATTGATACTTGTGGGTATTAAAAAGCCCAAATAAATCACCCAGCCTAGCGCTGCCAAAATGCCCCAGTGTATTTTAATTTCTTTCTCTTTGATGAGCAAAAATGCTTGAATCACCAAAGCTATATTGAAAACACCCAATACGATGGTTCGTGGCAATTGGGCAGGATCTGGAAGTTTGGGCAGGTAGAGCAAAGTCATGAATACCAAAAATGAATACCAAAGTACAGGATTGAGGGTAGGGTGTGACGAGGCACTTTTTGTAGGGCTCATAAATATTAAAAATAAGCTGTTTGTAGCGGTAAACATAGGCAACAAAGACTAATTTTGTTGCGCACTTTTGGATTGCTTAAGTGTTTTTAAAATAATTTAAAACTTTTTGACGTGAGTATAGTACCTCAATTTAGATGGAATGATGAATTGTCTCGCTTTAGAGTGATTGCTTTTTTTGAGGGTATTTCTTTTTTAGCCTTGGCTATCACCATGCCTTTAAAATATGGTTTAGATATTTTATGGCCTAATAAAGTGGTGGGTATGGCACATGGAATTCTCTTTGTATTCTATATTTTACTTTTAGTACAAGTGCATTTTGCCGAAAAATGGAGTTTTAAAAAGACTATTTTTTGCTTTTTTCTATCTTTTGTGCCCGCGGGTACATTTTATGGTGAATTGAAGGTGTTTGGAAACCCTCGTATTTTAAAATAAAAAAGCCTGCATGCTCAATAGAGTTTGCAGGCTTTTGGTTTTATTCAATGCTTTGAATTAAGCTTTTATACTCAAAAGCTCAATGATTTGAGTGGCCAATTCTGCTCCAATGCGCTCCTGGGCTTCATCGGTAGAGGCTCCAATATGTGGGCTCAAGGATATTTTGTGGTTCATGAGCACTTTCATAGCAGGTGTAGGTTCATTATCAAATACATCCAAAGCTGCGTAGGATAATTTACCTGAATCTAAAGCATTGAGCAATGCTTCTTCGTCTAGGATGCCTCCGCGCGATGCATTGAGTATGCCTGCGCCATCTTTCATTTTGTTGAATTCAGCTTCGCCAATTAAGGGTTTGGCTAATTTAGGTACGTGTAAGCTAATGAAATCTGATTGCTTCAATATTTCATTAAAACCTACTTTTTTTACCGGTATCACTATACTCTGACCGGTGTAAAAACTTACTGTAATTTCTTCAGTATCATTATTACTAGGGTCGTGCGCTATTACCTCCATGCCTATTCCCAAAGCAATTTTTGCTAAGGCTTTACCTATGCGACCAAAGCCAATAATGCCCAGGGTGCGTCCTGATAATTCTTTGCCGGCTGCATAGCTCTTTTTCAAATCATTGAACTTGGTGTCGCCCTCCAATGGCATATTTCTGTTGGAATCGTGCAGAAAGCGAACCATGCCATACAAATGAGCCATCACCAATTCTGCTACCGATTCGCTGCTGGCTGCTGGCGTGTTTACTACGTGCAATCCTTTTTCTCGAGCGTAAGCCACATCAATATTATCCATGCCTACACCACCTCTGCCTATCAGTTTCAAGCTAGGGCAGGCATCTATGATGTCTTGGCGCACTTTGGTGGCCGAGCGCACCAATATGCCGCTTACTTGATGTTCATTTATGTAGTTAATTAATTGTTCTTGAGCTACTTTGTTTGTGATTACTTCAAAGCCTGCTTGCTCTAATAGTACTTTGCCGGCCTCATTGATGCCGTCGTTTGCTAAAATTTTCATTCTTAATTCTTGGTTTTTTTATCCTTTTTTCTTTTCAAACTCTTGCATCACTTCTACCAATACCTGCACACTTTCTAGCGGTAGAGCATTGTAGATACTGGCGCGGTAGCCACCTACCGAGCGGTGTCCGGGCAATCCTGATATGCCAGCTGCTTTCCACATGGTATCAAATTCAGGTTCCATGCTTTCATCTTTTAACAAGAAGCATGCATTCATTTTTGATCTGTCTTCGGTGGCGGCTGTGCCTACAAACAGCGGGTTGCGGTCTATTTCGTTGTAAATGGCACTGGCTTTTTGATTGTTGATACCTTCTATCCATTCCAATCCTCCATTGTTTTTCAGCCACTTGAGGGTAAGCATGCTCACATAAATGGCAAATACAGGTGGCGTATTGAACATACTTTCTTTGCTGATGTGGGTGCGATAATCCATCATGGTAGGTATGTTGCGACCTGTTTTACCTAGTATTTCATCTTTTACCACTACCAAGGTAGTGCCAGCCGGACCCATATTTTTTTGTGCGCCAGCATAAATAAGGTCAAATTTGCTAAAATCTAATTTTCTGCTGAAAATATCAGACGACATATCACAAATCAAAGGCACGGGTGCGTTCGGAAACTCGTGCATTTGAGTGCCAAATATGGTATTATTGCTCGTGCAGTGGAAATAATCGGCATCTGTAGGAATGCTGTAATCTTTAGGTATGTACGAATAGTTTTTATCTTTTGAGCTGCCTAAAACTTCTACACGGCCAAAGTGCTTGGCTTCTTTGATGGCATTTTCGGCCCAAGTACCCGTTTGGGTATACGCTCCGTAGCCACCTTCTTTCATTAGATTCTGAGCCAGCATAATGAATTGATGGCTAGCGCCTCCTTGTAAAAAAACTACTGAATAACCTTCAGGTAATTGCATCAATTCTCTTACCAAGGCAACTGCTTCGTCCATTACGGCTACGAAGTTTTTGCTGCGATGCGAAATTTCAATCAATGATAAATTGAGATTGTCGAAGTTTAAAAGGGCTTCCGATGCTTGTTGAAGCACTTCTTGTGGCAAAATACTGGGTCCTGCTGAAAAATTATGAACTTTCATATAGAGGAATTATGGTTTAAGTTGCCCAAAAGTATGAAAGGATAGGTGCTCAATCGGAAAAGAAACTCAAAAATCAGTCAAATGAGCCATTAATTTATCAGAAAGCTAACCTGACCTTAATATAAACTTGTTCAAGGAATTTTATTCAGGTTGTGATAGCTCGTTTAATACCCGTACAATCATTTGCTCTACAATCTCTTTCGGATTGTCTGAAAATTCACCATTGATTCTATTGGCCAGCAGGGCATTAATACTTAATGTTTTATGACCTAATAAAAATCCCAAGCCATAAATCCCACTGGTTTCCATTTCAATATTCGAAAGTGGAATGTTGTTCCAAGTATATTGCGTGCCTACATATTCCTCCAGGCTATTGCGCAAGCGTATGCTTCTGCCTTGCGGTGCATAAAAACCGTTAGCAGTTAATGTATTGCCTTTGAGCGGAAATATTTTTTCGAAGCGCTGTAGTAAATCCCTATCAGGATAGGCCCAATAGGCCTGCTTGTTCGATTGCTTGTTTTGGGTAATGTGCGGGTAATCAGGGTAAAAATGCATCAAACCATCAAGACCCAATGCTGCCTCGCTGAGCAATATCTGATTGGGTGCTATGTGTGCATCAATACTTCCAGAGGTGCCCAACCGAATCAAGGTTAGGCTCGTTTTTTCTTCTTTAATACGCCTACTTTTCAAATTGATATTGACCAATGCATCCAATTCATTGAACACAATATCGATATTATCGGTGCCTATTCCGGTAGATATAACTGTGAGCTCCTTGCCGCGATAAGTGCCAGTGTGGGTCACAAATTCACGTACAGCCTTGCGCACGCGAACGGTTTCAAAATACTGACTTACAGTACTTACTCGATCGGGGTCGCCTACGGTAATCACTGTGTGTGCAATATCTTGGGGCAATAATCCTAAGTGATAGACACTGCCATCCGGATTTAAAATAAGTTCACTTTCGCTCAGTATCATATTGTATCGTATTCCTCTATTACTTTTGGGGCAAATTAAAATAAGAAAGCATGACAAACAGTACCCAAGCCAAGATTTTAGTGCCTGTAGGTTTTTCTGACCAATCGCTGAAGGCATTGGAATATTCATTGACCTACGCCAAAAAAATGAATGCAAGCCTCATATTGCTGAGTGTAATGGAGGAATCTACCCTGTTTAGCAGGATTTTTAAAGCCTCGGTAGATGAGGAAAAAATGAAAACAGCCTTACACGAAAAATTAGAAGAGTTAGCCAAAGACATTAAAGAAAACAACCAAATAGAGTCGGAAATAGTCATTGCAAAAGGTGTAGTGTATGAGGAGATAGCTCGCGTGGCCGACCTGATGGAGGTGGAGCTCGTAATTATGGGTACCAATGGCAAACCTGAAAACTTCCGCAGAAAATTCATAGGTTCCAATGCTTATCGAACAGTGACTTTGGTAAAACCACCGGTAATTACGATCAAGGATTGTCCGGAGAGCATGACGGTTTCTAAAATTTTATTTCCACTTACGGCAGATATCAAATCGAAAGAAAAGACTAACGCCATCATCAAATTTGCCCGACTTTTTGGCGCTGAGGTGCATGTAGTAGCTGCTGCTACGGTAGAATCGGAAGAGCAAAATCTTAAGAATTCTCTTAAGCAAATAGAAGGCATACTTACCGAATCAAAAATCAGTAATGTAGGTAAATTTTACAGCCACAAGGAGGTAAAATCTAGGGTGGCTACACTTAATGCCTATACCAAAGAGCACAATTGCGATTTGATAGCTATTTCTGAAGAAGGCTTCGAGCCAGATATGGCCACTTTGATTTTAGGTACTGATGTGCAAGAGGTGATTTACAATGCCGAAATTCCCGTATTGTGTATTACTCCCAAGCGCGAATTGTACAGCAATATTATTGGCTCGTAATAAAGCAATATTTTAATAGCAAGATGTAAAAGCAGTTGTCTGAATTTCAGACAACTGCTTTTTTTTTACTCATAAAAAAATCCCGACATTGCTGCCGGGATTTTGAATTCTTAGACTAATGAGATATTAGCGAATGAATTTGATGTTTTTGCTTTGGGTAGCCGTTTCTATGCTCAAAATAGAATTTATATGTTTGGCAAATGATAAGTTGCTGCTTGTTTTCCAACGGTAAAAAATTGTATAGCAGCACAGCATAGGGTATATAAAAAATCAACTCTGTTGGAAGCCCATAAGCCTGGGTGGTTTTTCAGGCAAATGCAATAATAAATTTTCAAGCTCTTGAAATAGCGATTTTATTACTCCTTTATCAACTTCACTACCGTTTGACCTTGAGGTGTTTTAACACTTAAAAAGTAAACACCTGCTGCGCCTTCAATTTC
>CAYZUZ010000069.1:0-6401 GCA_964481795.1 uncultured Cryomorphaceae bacterium | reverse complement strand
CCCCCTACAAACGCTATACTTATTTTGTGGAGGTAGGGAGGGCTAACCGAACTTTTTTGGAGCAAGTTGGTAAGTGCGATTTTTCTGACTTAGACAGCATTCAAGAAGCCTTTAACCTTAAAAAACTCAACGGTGAGTTTTACAAAGAACTCTTTTCTTGGTATTTATGGGCAAAAGACCACGTAAAATTCCCTAACGACACTGGAGAGAAGAACGACAAGCTTATCTCAGAATCGCTTATCCGCTTCATATCACGCTTGTTGTTTGTATGGTTTATGAAGGAAAAAAAACTCATCGCTCAGCAACTGTTTGACACGAGAGAAATAAATCACATCTTAATCGATTTTGACCCACAAAGCAGCAAAAACACCTACTACAAAGCCATACTGCAAAACCTCTTTTTTGCAACCTTAAATGTCCCCATACAGGAACGTAAGTGGGTGGACGGAAAAAAGAAAAACGAAGCACAACTAGGCGACCCACTCATTTACCGCTTTGAAAATGAATTCAACAATAGCGATGAAGTTATCAAAAACATCTTCATGCAAATTCCTTTCCTTAATGGAGGTTTATTTGATTGTTTAGACGACCGCCCCAATGATATTTTTGTCGATGGCTTCACCAAAAACGAAAAGAAACAAGTTCAAATACCCAATTTCTTATTTTTTGGCAATCATGAAAATATCGACTTGAGCCATCATTTTGATGATGAGAAAGCAAACGTAAAAAAGCAGTGGGCAAGACAAGACATTACAGGCGTCATTGATCTGCTTAACAATTACAATTTCACTGTAGAAGAAAATACACCCCTAGAAATAGATGTTGCTCTCGACCCAGAATTACTAGGCAAGGTATTTGAAAATCTACTTGCCACTTTTAATCCCGAAACCAAAGCTACAGCTCGAAACCAAACTGGTTCGTTTTATACCCCTCGAGAAATTGTAAATTATATGGTGAATGAGTCGCTCAAACAGCACCTACTTACACATTTACCCAATAATGAGCCAGAAATAAACCAACTTTTCAGCTCCAGTAACGAGCCCTCTACGCTTGATCATACCTTCAAACAAAAGGCAGTTGAAAAATTGTTTGATTGCAAAATACTTGATCCTGCCTGCGGTTCAGGAGCCTATCCTATGGGAATTTTACACAAAATGGTGGAACTAATGACCGTTCTAGATCCAGAAAATAGCTATTTAAAAATAAATGAAAGCAAAAAACTCGACAAACTCATTACTGACGCCAAAACGCTGAATGATACAAAAATCCGCAACCAAACGATAGAAGTGCTTGAAAAGCAAAAAGCGATTTTACAAAACTCCGCTTATGATTATGTACGCAAACTCTACATTATAGAAAACTGCATTTACGGCGTGGATATACAACCTATAGCCATACAGATTTCTAAACTGCGATTTTTTATCTCACTTTTGGTGGAGCAAAACAAAAACGAACAGCAGCAAAATATGGGTATAGAACCCCTACCAAATATGGATTTCAAGCTTGTGGCAGCTAACACGCTCATCTCCCCGCCACAAGAAGACAAAAACATAGGACTTTTTGCTGCACAAGACGGATTTTTTGATAACTTTGAACACCTAGCTCATGACTATTTTACCTTGCACACACCCGAAGCTAAAAAGCAAAAAAAGAAAGAAATAGAACAACTTATAGACCAAAAAGTAAATGAAAAAAAAAGGAATATAAACCGAGAAGCCGATATAGGCAAAAAGGCTATTGCTATCGAAAATAGCCTAAAACTATGGGAAAGTTATTCTAATATATTCAAAGAAAAAGTCGTTGGCTTTTTTGACACTCCCTATTTTTTCCCAAAAGTAAAAGATGGATTCGATGTAATCATCGGCAACCCGCCTTATGGTTTCAGAACCGTATTATCTAAAGATGAAAAACAGTATTTTCGAAAAGTAAGGAATATTGAATTTAGAAGCGGAGATAGCGCAGAGCTATTTACTAAAATTTGTTTCGACGAATTACTAAAATGTAATGGTTTACTATCCTTTATTATTCCAAAGAAATCGTTGTACGGCGACGCATGGGAGGACACAAGGGTAAATTACTGGAAAAAATATAATCTAGTATTTATCTTAGATACTGGAAAGTCATTTGAGAATGTACTTCTTGAAGCATCAGTCTTTGGATTAAAAAAAGGTAAGGCAAGCAAAGATATAAAAGTTTCATTCCTGACGGATGAAAGAATTGTTGACTTAGGCAACTATCCATTTAACAAGCTAATGTCTGAAGGAAATACACTTCAGGTGTACAAAGCTCAGTGTCCCACATCAATCACTAACAAAATAGAAAAAGTAAAATTCAAGGAAAGTGTTGTACAAGGCAAGCTTGGCTTGGCTATTGGCACAGATTTTTTCTCGGATGAAGAAACAAACTACAAACTTCTCAAAGGAATTGATATTCAAAAATACTACGTTCGTTCTAATAGGTATTTGACAAATATAAAAAAATTAAGCTGGAATAATGCAAAAGAGTTTTTAATTCCAAAAGTATTGACTCAAGTCATCGTGTCGCATGTAGAAAATCCATACCCGCACTTAAAAATTACTGGATGCTATGACGAAGAGGGAATAATAATTACGAATACATTAATGTCTTTTGCTCTTGACATAAGAATCGAAGATAAATTTTGGTTAGCTTATTTAAATTCTAAATTCACCAGTTGGTATGCATATAATTTTGTTTACGCAAGAGCAATTAGAACTATGCACTTCTACAACTTTTACATTCAGCAAATCCCCGTTCCTGAAATCTCGATGCCGGCCCAGCAGCCCTTTATTGACCTCGTGGACACCATCCTGAGCAAGAAAGCGAACGGGGAGGACACGGCTGTGGAGGAGGCGACCATAGACCGTATGGTGTATGCTTTATATGGGTTGACGGAGGAGGAGATTGCGGTGGTGGAGGGGGGTGAGTTGTGAGTTTCTTAGCATAAGTTACTCACAAATAATTTGAAATTACTCACAAGCAACAAGCAAATTTTCAATTTCGTAACGATAATTGATGTTTTTTGTAACAAAAAGACCTGTTTTTGCGTTACAAAATAAGTAAAAAATCGTTACAAAATGTATAGTTTAGATGATCAGATATTGAAGGAGGTAAATAGCCACGAACATGGTCATATCTTTGTGTATAATGATTTTGCTGCACTTGCTAATCCCACAGCCATACGAGTGGCTATGCATAGGTTGGTAAAAAGAGGTGTGCTAGAGCGTATTATTCCAGGACTTTTTGTAAAGCCTACCGTGAGTAAGTTGTTAAACAAGACCATTACCCCTAGCTTAGATAAAGTGGCAGAGGCCATCGCTCGAAAAGATAACGCTAAAATAACCCCCACAGGTGTTTTTGCATTATACGCCTTGGGGTTGAGCACGCAAATACCGCTTAATTTGGTGTATTTAACAGATGGTAAGGCACGAAAAATAAAAGTGGGAAAAAGCATCATTGCATTTAAGCATGCAAGTCCTAAAAAACTAGCTTTAAAAGGAAAGATAAGCAAGTTGGCTATATTAGCCATGAGCGAAATAGGCAAGCATAATCTAACAGCTTTAGAAATCAAAAGAATTGCCCAAGCCTTAAAGCAAGAAAAAATTGATGACCTAAAGCATGATTTGCAATTAGCACCACAATGGGTTGCCACCACCATAAACGAAGCATTGAAAAATGAGTAGGACATTTTACAACCTATCCAAAAAGGAAAAGGAAAACCTGTTTGAGGAAATGAGACTCAAAACAGGTTTACCTCCCTATGCCATAGAAAAAGACTGGTGGGTGGTGCAGACTCTTGCCATTATTTTTGGTATGGAATTTGCTCCACATGTATTGTTTAAGGGCGGCACCTCCCTCAGTAAAGCTTGGCATTTAATCCAGCGCTTTTCAGAAGATATCGACTTGGCCTTGAGCCGGGAATATTTGGGTTTTGATGGTGGGCTCATCAGCAAAAACCAAGTAAAAAAACTGCGGTCGGCATCTTTTAAATTTGTGACTACCACCTTTTATGAAGCCTTGCAGAAGGGTTTCGCAGATAAGGGCTACACAGATGTGCACTTTGATTTTGAAAATTTAGGCGATAGTGACCAAGACCCAGTGTCCATTTTGATTCACTATCCAGCGGTGACGGCTCATTCGGCCTATATTTTACCAAGGATAAAGGTGGAAATTGGGAGTCGTTCCTTAAAAGACCCTTACAGCAAGTGTAAGGTGATATCTTTTATCGACGAAGAATTTTCAGCGTTGCCATTTGCCGATAAGCCTATTAGCATTCCTTGTGTAAATCCAGAACGAACTTTTTTGGAAAAATTATTCCTGTTGCATGAGGAGTTTCAGAAGCCAAAAGATAAAGCAAGAGTAGATCGCCTGAGTAGGCATTTGTATGATATTGTGAAAATATATCAAAGTGAGCATCGAGAAAAAGCTTACAATATAGAATTGATTGAGACGATTATCAGGCACCGAGAGCGATTTAATGGTATGCGCGGGGTAGATTACCAAACGCTTTTCCCGCCACACTTAAGCCCGCTTCCGTCGCAAGCGTTGATGAAGGCTTGGGAAGCAGATTACGGGACTATGCAATCTACCATGATCCCAGATTTTAGTCCTAATTTTGCTACCATTCTAGGCTTCGTGCAAGAAGCTGCCGATCGTTACAACCAACTAAAAAAGCCATCAAATGTCTAACAACTTCATCACGAACAACAAACAGCACAAGACGCTGAGAGGTCGGCTAAATACCCTTATCTCGATTAGTGATGAGCTAAAATTCTTGGTGGGCTTTTTTTATTTTTCGGGTTGGAGCGAGGTTTATAAAAGCTTACAGAACAATCCGGGCGTTAAGATCAAACTACTGGTTGGGTTACAAGTGGATAAGCTGCTGGGCAATATGGTTGTGGAACATGGACAGCAGGAGGAAGGCCTCTCACAAGATGATATCTTCCAACAGTTTACTGGCTCGTTAGGTTGGGCGCTGAACAATGAAGAGATGGACACGGAAGCCTTCTATGAGCAGGTCAATTTTTTCTTGCAATTGCTGGAAGAAGGTCGTTTGCTGATTCGTAAAACTAAAAACCCGAATCATGCCAAGTTGTATCTTTTTAGCTTGAATGAAGACCAAGCCCAGAAGCAAGGCATGGCTGGGCAGTTTGTGACAGGCAGCAGCAACCTCACTCGAGCGGGGCTTTCGGGCCAGGAGGAGTTTAATGTAGAAATAAAAGACTACGGCTACGCAGATGCGGAAGCCTATTTCGATGACCTTTGGGAAAGCGCCGTTCCCTTAACCGAGGAGATAGGAAGGAGGCAATACATCATCGATTTTGTAAGGCATCGCTCCCTGGCTGCTACTGTGGATCCTTTTGAAGCTTATGCCTTGATTCTGAAAACTTTTCTTGATCTTCAGGAGCAAAAGAAAATACGGCCAGAGGTGGAAGGAATCTTGGAAGAAATTGGCTTCAAAAAATTTGCCTACCAGCTGGATGCAGTCAACCAAGCACTAAGCATTATTGAAGAATACAGGGGGGTGATCATTGCTGACGTAGTAGGGCTAGGAAAATCCGTAATAGCTTCTTTACTTGCCAAAAATTTGGGGCAGCGAGGAATGGTTATTTGCCCTCCGGGGCTGATTGGGAGCAAAGAATTGCGTACAGGTTGGTGGGGCTATATTGAAGACTTCCGACTGTATGATTGGGAGGTGGAAAGTCGTGGGCGCTTGGAAGAAATTGCCGAGACTATTCACAATAGAGACATCGACGTGATTGTAGTGGATGAAGCCCATTATTTCAGGAACCAAGATACCACTGCTTACGAAGCGCTGCTGAATATTTGCAGAGGCAAGAAAGTTATCTTATTGAGTGCTACGCCGTTTAACAATTCCCCAAACGATATTTTCGCTTTATTAAAGCTGTTTATTGTTCCTGGGAAGTCGGGTATTACGCTCGAAGACAACTTAGAAGGCATTTTTCAAGCTTACGACTATCGCTTCAGGAACTTATCTTTCATCACGAAAAATCACTCATTAGAAGAAGATAAAGGAAAGAAAGCACAGCAGCTTTATGTGCAAATGCTGGGAAATGAACTGCCTATTGACCTCGACTTGGTAAAGCAGGAAACGAAGAGGCTCTCGAACCAAATCCGTACAGTCATATCGCCTGTGGTAATTAGAAGAAACCGGCTAGACCTAAAGATAGATCACGAGTATTCTAAGGAAATAGACGAGCTATCTGTGGTGAAAGACCCCAAGGAGTTGTTCTATGAACTAAGTCCTCCTCAGTCTGATTTCTATGACCGCGTACTCTATGCCTTTTCAGAGAAAGGAGCTTTCTCAGGAGCTATTTACCAACCCTTTAGTTATGAGAAAGAAGTTAAAGAGGAAAAGCTTG
>CAYZUZ010000068.1:0-6470 GCA_964481795.1 uncultured Cryomorphaceae bacterium | reverse complement strand
AATGTACATGGCTGATTTTCAGTTTAAAAACAGACAGTATAAAAAGGCAATGCACTATTATAATGGAGTAGAAAAAAGTTTGCTCGACAAAGAGGAAAGGGCTAAAGTAGAATTTCAGCACGGATATTCTCTTTTTATGCAAGGCGACGTTGAAGAAGCCAAAAAACTATTGGGAGGCCTTGTGAACCAAAAAACAGACTATACAGCGTCAGCAACTTATTACTTTGCACATATAGCCTATCAAGATAGCAATTATAATCAGGCGCTTGTTAACTTCAAAAAGCTAGAAAATGATCCCACCTTTGGCGGTTTGGTGCCTTATTATTTAGCGCATGTATACTACAAATTAGGCAATTTTGATGGATTGTTAGAGGTAGGTAAGCCCATATTGGAATTGGAAGAACCTGTTCGCGCTGCTGAAATAGCCAAATTAGTAGGCGATGCGTATTATAGAAAAAAAGACTATATCAATGCGCTTAAGTACTTCGAACTTTTTGTTGAAAAGGGAGGAAAGCCAGGAAAAAGTGATTTTTATGAAATGGGATATACTTATTATCAAAACAAAAAGTATGAGGATGCACTTAATTTTTTTAATAAAATAACTACAGGAGAAACAGAAATAGCTCAGAATGCTTGGTACTTGCTGGGCGATTGTTATATGAAAATGGGTCAAAAAAACGAAGCTGCAAGTGCATTTAAAGCAGCTTCAAAAATAAAGGCTTCTCCTACTTTGGCCGAAGATGCAGCCTACAATTATGTAAAACTCAATTATGAGATTGGTAGTCCTTTTCAAGATCCTATGACTGCATTGGAAGACTTTTTAAAGCTCTATCCCAACTCCAGACATAAAAGAGAAATCAATGAGTTACTCGCCAATGTATACACTAATTCAAAAAATTATAACCGAGCTTTAATTGCCCTTGAAAACACGGGTTTAGAGAGTCAGCACCTAAAAGCAGCTTTTCAAAAGGTAACATACAATCTTGGCAATAGAAGTTATTTAGCCAAACAATTCAAAAATGCAATAGATGCTTATCAAAAATCATTGCAATACCGCATAGACCCCGAAATAGCTGCCTTAAGCCACTATTGGTTGGCCGAAAGTTATTTTCAAATGATGGAATACGAAGCAGCATTAAAAGGATACCAATCGTTTCAAAACCAACCTACTGCATTTAATTTAAAAGAATATCCATACTCTATTTATGGGGTAGCTTATTGTTATTATAAACTACAAAATTTCACATTAGCGGCCTCTAATTTTAGAAAATTCACCTCCGAAACTAAAATAGATATCAACAAAAGGAGAGATGCACTTTTACGTACGGGCGATGCATACATGCTACTTGCCCAATACGAGCAAGCTGTTGAATTTTATACAAGAGCAGAGCAAGCTGGAGGCAACTCGGTTGATTATGCCAGATATCAAAAGGCAACGGGTTTGGGCTTGCTAGGAAAAACAGAGCAAAAAATAAACGAGCTCAATCTATTAATTAGTAAACATCCCAATTCACCTTACAACGTAAATGCACAAATAGAATTGGGAAATACATACCTGCGTGATGATAAATACCCACAAGCAATAGGCGCATTTGATGCATTTATTCAAAAAAATGAGGGTCACCCATTTGTAAAAAGAGCTAAACTCAACAAAAGTTTGGCATTGAAAAACGACAAAAAACCTCAAGAAGCTTTGGTGATTTTAAAGCAAATAGTACAAGAATATCCTGGTACACAAGAAGGGCTAGAGGCTTTACAATTGGCCAAACTGGTGTATAATGACATGAATCGAATAGGCGATTACGTATCGTGGGTAGAATCGAATAAATTGGGAAACATAAGTCGCAACCAACTCGATTCTACTTTGTATAATGCTGCTTATGAGCAATATGCACTAAGTAAATTTCGCGAAGCTATTTATGGTTTTGAGGAATATGGACAAAAATTTCCTGAAGGTTTATTTACCATTAGAGCACAATATTTTAGAGCAGATGCACATTGGCGTTTGCAAGAAAGAGAGAAAGCCCTGCCTCTTTTAGAAGCTTTGGCCAACCGCAACAATCATGAGTACAGCGAGCAAGTACTAAGTAGATTGGGAAATTATTATACAGAAAATAAGGATTGGAACCAGGCACAAATTATTTTCGAGAAACTAAAAACGGTTGCTACCCGCAAGGTGAATATCGAAACGGCTCAAAATCAATTGATGCGTATTTACTTAAAACTGAATAATTGGAATAAAGCCTTGGATGCAGCCTTGGATATAGAATTGCGCGGTAGCCTGGAGAAATCATTGGAGCAGGAAGTTCTTTTTACCAAATCAATGGCTCAATACAATTTGAATGAAATACCCAAAGCAGAAGCTGGTTTCAATCAGCTTATACAAACGGCACAAGGAACTTATAAAGCTGAGGCTATGTACTATAAAGCCGAGCTTGAATACAATAATCTTTCTTATGAATCAGCCAAGAAATTACTCTATGATTTGATGGAAGAATTTCCAGAATTTGTTCAATTAAGAATGAAATCATTGCTATTACTAGGCAAAACTTTTATTGCTCAAAAAGACTATTTTCAAGCTGAATTTGCAATCGACTTTGTATTACAATCCTCTACAGATGATGAATTATTGTCGCAAGCAAGAGCATTGAAAAGTCAACTCAAAGAACTCCAAAAAGAACAAGAATAAAAAATCATGAATCATTTAATCTCATATATTTCAATGAATTGTAACGCAATCATTCTTGTCTTTAGTTTGGGTCTTGGTTTTCATGCGATTGCCCAACCCGGAGATTCAGATTTGGGAAAAGTACAACTTGAGGTTATCGGCTCCTTTAAGGCCAGTGTAGAGGAATCTCAAAAACTGAGTTTGCAGCCCAGAGAAGACGATACAATCTTGCTAAAAATGCCTGTAAATTATAATATTACACCCAAAGCTTTTTATACCGATTACCAGCCCGAACCCCTGAAACCAGCGCGCATTACCAAAGCCCAAAAAGAGCCTTTGCCCCGCTTTTACACCAAGTTGGGCGCAGGTACTCACCAAACTCCATTAGCTGAAATACGCTATGGTTCAGAAAGATCCAGAAATTCTACTTACGGATTAGGCTACAGACATTTCTCTACCAGAACAGGAGTACCCGATCTTTTGCTGAGCAATAATGGCGTGAGCGAGAATAAATTCAATGCCTTTTATGGCCATTTCTTTAGCAATTATACCCTGCGTGTGGCTACCCAGTTTGATATAGAAAGATTAAAATATTATGGACTTCCCGATTTAGAAATCAATGGATTAGACACCATTTCTGATCTCGACCCAGCTGTTCAGCGCTTTATGATTTCAGGCACACAGGTAGAGTTGAATCGATTGCGTAAGTACAATATTTTTGGCTTGTCTCACATTGCCCTTAAGTTTCATTATCTTCAAGATAACTTTGGAGTACAAGAATCTCATATTCACATTCCTTTTCAATTTCAATTGCCCTCCATTGAGCAAAAGAATTTTGGAATTGCCATGTATTTTGATTATTTAGACAACAGAAATTCAGGGGCAAGTGCCAATGAGAATATGAGTTTTACTTTTGGCTTTAGGCCAAAACTTGATTTGAGCAATAAAACCTATCAATTGCATGTGGGCTTTTTTAGTTATTACAATGATTACGACCAATATACATCGCCTGAAAGCACCAACGAGTTTTTCATTTTTCCTGAATTGTATTTCAAATATCCCCTTGTGGAACAAATCATTGAATTTGAAGCTGACCTAGAGGCCGATTATCGTGTAAATACATTGAGAACCTTAAGTCGTCAGTGGCTTTTCATCAATAGCGATTTTTCTTTGGCCAACACCACACGCATTTCTGCAAAAACAGGTTTTCAAGGCGTTATTTATCCCGGTATGAGTTACAAAATTTCAGCAGCCTATATCAATTGGTCAAATTTTGGCTTGTTTTACAGAAATCCATTCTTTTATCAAACTCCAGAAAATGTTCGAGGTTTGGATGTCATATTTACAGATGGTACCCAATTGCAAATGAAGGGTACTTTGTTTTTTGATCTCACCAAGGATATTACGGCAGAGGTAGGTACGCAATACAATTACTATGAATTTGTAAACGAGCGACCCTGGCATTTGCCCAATTGGCGTAGTCATATCAGAGCCAAATACAATCTCAATAAAAAGTTATCGCTTGGGTCTGAAGTGTTTTACGTAGGCAAAAGAACCGCTTTTGACCAAGATGTGAATCCAGAATTAAATGCACTTCTAACTGCCTTTACCGATGTGAATTTCAATGCCAACTATATGTATAGCAAAAACTTAAGTGTACAACTCAGTATAGAGAATATGTTTTTTAGCAGATACGAACATTACTTAGGCTATGGTGCACAAAGGTTTTTAGCAATGCTTGCTTTTACCTATAAGTTATAAAAACATTTACCTATGGAAAAGAAGAAACTCCTTCATTTACAAGATTGTTCCATATATCAACAAAACAAAGAAGTACTTAAGGAAGTCAATTTAGAGCTTCATTCAGGACAGTTTATGTACTTAATAGGCGAAACGGGAAGTGGTAAAAGCAGTTTATTAAAAACCCTGTATGGCGACCTTGAACTTAAAAAGGGAAAGGGTGAGGTTACATGTTATAAACTTCATAAGCTTAATGAAAAAGAAATTCCGTATTTGCGAAGAAATATTGGTATTGTATTTCAAGATTTTCAATTACTTACGGATCGCAATGTGTACTATAATCTTTTATTTGTATTGAAAGCCACCGGATGGAAAGAAAAAGACAAAATGGACATGCGTATTCAAGAGGTTTTAAAAAGTGTGGGCATGGAGGGTAAAATAGCTGTTATGCCACATCAACTATCTGGAGGTGAGCAACAAAGAGTAAGCATTGCAAGGGCTTTGCTCAATAATCCACCGCTTATTTTGGCCGATGAGCCCACCGGAAATTTAGATCCTAGTACGAGTGAGGAGATTATTATATTGATGCGTGATTTGGTTACTTCAGGCAGATCGGTATTAATGGCTACACATGATTACAGCATCATACTCAAATATCCGAGTTTGACGTACAAATGCTACCAAGGAAAAATGTTTGCAACTTTAAATGCTTCTATGTAAGGGGCTTATCAGCCTACTAGCCAAGTTTGCTTTCCTTGTAATAGCTTATTCAAATCACCTTTTCCTTTCAATTGCTTTTGTTGTCTTACTTGATCGTTAACTAAATCTTCATAGCAATTGCGTTCTTTTTTGTAGAAAATACCTAAGGGTCTTGGAAAAAAATTATCTGATCCGGGCATATAAAAAAACCTACTTAGCATCCAAGCTTTGTTGATATCAGCGGTATCATGTATCCATAAATCCTCTGCACTAAATTGGTCGAGCGTCACAATTTCAGGTGTTAAGCCATTGATTCTGATTCCTTTATCTTTATTTAAACCAAAAATTAAAGGCTGGCCATGATGCAGGTTTATTGTATTTTCAGCTTTTGCTTTTTTATCGGTAAATAGATCAAATGCACCATCATTGAACACATTACAGTTTTGATAAATCTCAATAAATGAAGATCCATGGTGACTTTTACCTTCTTTTAGGATTTCACGCAGATGTATTGGATCGCGATCAAGCGTACGCGCCACAAAAGTGGCATCGGCACCCAAAGCTAATGAAATGGGATTGAAAGGGTGGTCTGCCACCCCCATAGGTGATGATTTAGTTAGCTTTCCCTCTTCTGAGGTAGGTGAATACTGCCCTTTTGTAAGTCCATAAATTTCATTATTGAAAAGCAATACATTCAGATTTACATTGCGCCTAAGCATATGTAATGTGTGATTGCCACCAATTGATAAACCATCTCCATCGCCTGTAATTACCCATACGTCCAATTCAGGTCGAGCTACTTTTAATCCTGTAGCCACAGCGGCAGCACGGCCATGTATGCTGTGCATGCCGTAGGTATTCAGGTAGTAAGGAAAACGCGATGAACATCCGATACCGCTTATAAAAACAGTATTTTCTCGCTTGGTTTCAAGCTCTGCTAATACCGTTTGTACCTGCTTTAAAATAGAATAATCGCCACATCCTGGGCACCATCTCACTTCTTGGTCGCTGGCATAGTCTTTTGCTGTAAGGGTCATTGTAATCAATATGTTTAATGAATCAAAAGTAGGGTGGATAAAGCTTTGAATGTATGTTTTATATCATCCAAAGCGCTATAATTACTCAGCTTGTTTAATAAGCTTCTCCGCTTCGTCGGTGGCTATTCGTTTTTCACCTTGATATGCTACTATAAAAGCATCCTTATATCCTTTGGCTTTGGCTTGTTTTAATGCTTCACGAGCATCTGTCATACTAAAATAAGGCCCTAGTTGGTGTTTGTATAAATTGCCTTCCAATACTTCCACCACATTGCCAAAGCCTTGGTGTAGAGCGGCATCTGTACCTTTAGCTGATAATGAAGTGC
>CAYZUZ010000067.1:0-6517 GCA_964481795.1 uncultured Cryomorphaceae bacterium | reverse complement strand
ACCTATCACTTTGCTGCTTTTTCGGGCACCTCCATGTCGAGCCCCATGGTAGCAGGTGTAGCCGCATTGCTGCTTGATGCCAATCCCTATTTGAGCAATAATGATGTAAAAGAAATCTTGAAACAAAGTGCAAGAAAAGACGATAAAACTGGAGCCATACAAGCGCCTGGAAGCGTGCGGTGGGGTATGGGAAAATTGGATGCAGTAGCAGCTATAAATCTCTTGCATCAGCAATTTGGTGTAAAAGAAAGATTGGGTACGCATTTTAAAGTATACCCCAACCCTACCTATGATATGCTTCATATAGAAATGCAAGAAAATAAGAATGATGAAATCACATTTTCACTTTACAACTTACAAGGTAAATTACTTATCAATCAAAGTTTTACAGGATATACCACAATCAATTTAAGTTCCTATTCTGCTGGCTTATACCTTATACAATTCAAAGGCTCAAAAGGAATCGATTATAAAAGAATTGTAAAGAAATAAAAGAGAAGCATTTTTTCGATTTTGGGAGTACAAGTCTATCGGTTAATTTTTTTATTTTTATTTTAAATAAATGAAAATCAATTATTTGAGATGCATTATTAAACATGCAATTGCCATCAACAATATATAAATTCAGTTAAAATTAGGCTTCTTTAAAAAACCTTGAGCAAAAGTTAGGCAAATGAAATATCCAAATCCGGTGGCGGTGCATTAGTTTTGCCCGCTGTAATTTTTTATAAATACAGCCCCCAAAATGGCATCCACCACCAAATATGTTTTTGTAACAGGAGGAGTTACCTCTTCGCTCGGCAAAGGAATTATTTCTGCATCGCTGGCTACTCTGCTGCAATCGCGCGGTTACTCGGTAACCATCCAAAAGTTTGATCCTTATATCAATATAGACCCAGGAACGCTTAACCCTTATGAACATGGAGAATGCTATGTGACCGACGATGGCGCTGAAACAGACTTAGATCTGGGTCACTACGAGCGTTTTTTGAACAGACCTACCTCACAGGCCAATAACGTAACAACAGGTCGCATTTACCAAAGCGTGATCAATAAAGAGCGCAAGGGTGAGTTTTTGGGTAAAACGGTTCAAGTAATTCCGCATATTACCGATGAAATAAAAAGGCGCATCAAACTTTTGGGCGAAACAGGTGAATTTGAAATCGTAATAACAGAAATAGGTGGCACTGTAGGCGATATTGAGGCATTACCTTATATAGAAAGTGTGCGTCAGTTAAAATGGGAACTGGGCGAAGATTGCTTGGTGATTCATCTTACATTGGTGCCGTACTTGGCCGTAACGGGTGAATTGAAAACCAAACCTACCCAGCACTCGGTAAAAATGCTACAAGAAAGCGGTGTACAGCCAGATATTTTGGTTTGCCGTGCCGAAAAAGCTTTGGGCGATGACATCAAACGCAAGTTGGCTTTGTTTTGTAATGTTAAAAAAGATGCAGTAATTGAATCACTTGACGCTGAATCTATATATGCTGTGCCCATACTGATGCGCAACGAAAAGCTTGACGAAGCAGTTCTAAAAAGATTCCACTTACCCATTGATCAAAATTTAGACTTAGTCAATTGGAAAGATTTTCTTTACAAATTAAAATATCCAAAACACGAAGTAGAAATTGGATTAATTGGAAAATATGTAGAGCTAAAAGATGCATACAAATCTATCAATGAAGCATTTATACATGCGGGTGTACAGCTAGAGGTAAAGGTAAATATTCATTGGATACATTCCGAAAGTTTAGAGGTAGAAAACATAAAAAAGAAATTAGAAAAGCTCGACGGAATATTGGTAGCACCTGGATTTGGTGAAAGAGGCTTTGAAGGAAAATTGGAGGCTGTAAAACACGCCCGAGAAAACAATATTCCATTTTTAGGTATCTGCTTGGGAATGCAAACTGCTGTTATTGAATTTGCAAGAAATGTAGTAAAACTCCAGAATGCCAACAGCGCTGAGTTCGATGCCAAAACACCCCATCCGGTTATCAATTTGATGGAAAGCCAGAAAAAAGTAATCAATAAAGGTGGCTCTATGCGTTTAGGAGCTTGTGATTGTGATTTGAAAGATGGAAGTATAGCTTTTTCGATCTATCGCAGAAAGAGAATATCAGAACGTCACCGCCATCGTTATGAATTTAACAATGATTACTTAGAGCAAATGACCGGCAAAGGCATGATTGTAAGCGGTGTAAATCCCGAAACACAATTGGCAGAAATCATAGAATTGCCCAATCACCCCTTCTTTGTAGGTGTACAATTTCACCCAGAATATAAAAGTACTGTGGCCAATCCACATCCATTATTTATCAAATTTGTAGAGAGTGCATTGACCTATGCACAAAAAAATGAAAAGGAATGAATCAATCTTTTGACAAAAACGCCATTATCGGCTTCGTATTAATTGGTATTGTATTGGTTTACATGATGTTTACCAATCAAACTCCCAAAGTAGACACCCCGGTTGCCTCCACGCAAGATTCTATTTCATTGGTACCTGATGAAAAGCTTACAACAAGTACATCCAATGAAATAATCGCAGCCGATAGTTCTGCTGTACAAATAATAAATACACGTAGCGAGGAATTCTATACCCTTGAAAACGATAAGCTTGTACTAAAAATATCAAATAAAGGAGCTAAAATTATTGAGGCAAAGCTGAAAGGCTATCAAACCTATGATTCTTTGCCTTTGGCCTTGATAAACGAGGCCAATCACGATTTCAACATACAATTGGGCAAGCTCAACGGTGAGAATACAAGCGATATGTATTTTGATGTAAAGAGCAGCAGCTTGAGCAGTTTGAGTTTATCAAGCACCTCAAGCAAGGCAGGCAATGTGTCGCTAAAGTATACCTTACCTGAAAATGAATATCAACTTAGCATACAAGTACAAGTAGATCAAGTACCTGCTGGCTCTAGTCTCAATTGGGGATTGCGTGCACTTCGTCATGAAAAAAATATAGACTACGAGCGAAATAATACCTCAGTATACTATCACTTCTCTGAGAAAAATAAACTCAGTAATTTATCAGATACACGCACAGCAGATAAAACAGTGGAAGGCTTAGACTGGATTGCTTTTCGCCAACAGTTTTTTGCGAGTATATTAAGTTCAGAAAAAGACTTCAACAAAGCTTTTGTAAGCACTGTAGTACTGGGCGATGAAGAAAATCAGTATACCAAACAGCTCAATGCCAGCATTTCACTCGAAGGAGGCGATGCTCTGAATCTACCCTTAAAACTGTATTTAGGTCCTAATAAATTCAGTACACTTAAATCATATAAATCTGATTACGAAAAACTTATACCTCTAGGTTGGGCTATTTTTGGCTGGATTAACCGAGGTGTAGTACTTCCTATATTTAGTTGGTTAGAAGGTTATGGTCTCAATTATGGTTTGATTATTTTGATTATGGCATTGATCATCAAAATCGTTATTTTTCCATTTACCTATGGATCGTATCGCTCCATGGCCAAAATGAAAATTTTAAAGCCTGAAATAGACGAGATCAACGAAAAATACAAAGAAAAAGATGCGATGAAAAAACAACAAGCCATGATGGACTTGTATCGCAAAACTGGAGTTAATCCTTTAGGAGGCTGTATCCCACTTGTATTTCAAATGCCTATTCTTTTTGCTGTATTTCGATTTTTTCCAGCATCTATCGAGCTCAGACAACAAAGTTTTCTATGGGCGCACGATTTGTCGTCGTATGATTCAGTCATGACCTTGCCCTTCCACATACCTGGCTATGGCGACCACGTAAGTTTGTTTACTTTGTTAATGACTTTGTCTACCATTATATATACATGGATGAATCAACAACTTACCGGACAAAACACCCAAATGCCTCAGCTTAAGTATATTATGTACTTGATGCCTATCGTGTTTTTAGGTATTTTCAACAATTTTGCTGCTGGACTTACCTACTATTATTTCCTTTCAAACATCATTACCTTCAGTCAACAATACGCCATCAAGCAGTTTATAAACGAAGATGCAATGAGAGAAAAAATTCAGGAGAATAAAACTAAGGAAAAAAAACCTTCTCGTTTTCAAGCCAAACTAAGTGAATTGGCCAAGCAACAACAAGAAGGTCAAACTTTGAATAGAAGCCTCAGGAGAAAAACAAAATAATCAATACTCAAATAAAACATTCTATAGTTGAAATTTAGGATGTTATATTTGAATTTTTAAAATTAAATCACTTACATATGAAAAAGCATATCTTGAGCCTTTTTACCATCTTAGCCCTTTTACTATCGGGTTGTGGCAGTAAAAAAAATATAACACAAAAGTTTTTTGATCAGCAAAGTGATAGTTTTAAACTGAGTATGGAACGCACTGCTTGTTTTGGAAAATGTCCTATTTATACTATAAAAATAACTGACAATGGCACTTTGGAATTTGATGGTCAAAAATTTGTAGAACCCCAAGGAAAACATACCGTACAGGTAAGCCCAGAAGACATGGCTACTTTGAAAAAAATGATGGTTGAAATCAACTTCCTAGGACTTGAGGATAAGTATGATACCGAATATATTAGCGACATTCCTTCCACAATTACCATTTTGTACCGAGGCTTGGTTGAAGAAAAAAAAGTGCTTAACCGCCATAACGGACCTGCTAAACTTAAAGAGTTTGAAACCTTTGTTGATTCACTTTGGAAAAAGCAACTCTTAGCAAGATAACTCCTCTATTTTCCGCTTTCTCTTAAATTATCGCCTGCTTTGTAGAATTTTTTATGGTTAATAATTTCAGGCAGGTATTCTTGGGCTACATAATTACCTTGATAATCATGTGGATACAGATAATCTTTACCATAGCCTAAATCTTTCATAAGAGTGGTAGGCGCATTGCGCAAATGCAAAGGAATGGGCAAGTTTCCAGATTGTCGAACCTCGGCCATTGCTTCGTTTATGGCTTTATATGCAGAGTTACTTTTAGGCGACTGAGCCAGGTAAATCGTACACTGAGCGAGTGGTATTCGAGCCTCAGGCATTCCTAATTTTAGCACAGCATCAAAGGTGGCATTGGCCAGTACCAATGCCGTGGGATTGGCCAAGCCAATATCTTCAGAAGCTAATATCAATAATCTACGGGCTATAAAACTTACATCTTCGCCACCTTCAAGCATGCGAGCCAAATAATAAACGGCAGCATCTACATGACTGCCTCTTATGGATTTTATAAAGGCAGAAATTAAATTGTAGTGCTGCTCACCAGATTTATCGTGATATAAGGTGTTTTTTTGCAACATCTGAAGCATCCACTCGGTGTGCATTTCAGTTTGTCCTTCGGCCAATTGGTCGCTCAACAATTCGAGTAAATTCAACACCTTTCGGGCATCTCCATCGGCAAATCGAATCAATAATTCGTGATCTAGGTATTCTATTTTTTTTGCTTTGAGATAAAAATCAGAATGAATGGCCTTATCTATTAAGGTTTTTAATTCTTCATGACTAAGCGCCTGCAATACATATACTTGGCATCGCGATAGCAAAGCAGGGTTCACCTCAAACGAAGGATTTTCGGTAGTAGCACCTATCAGCACTACCCTACCGCGCTCTACAGCTCCTAGCAGACTGTCTTGTTGTGCTTTGTTGAATCGGTGTATTTCATCTATAAATAAAATAGGGGCTTTATTTTGAAATAAATCTTGCTTGGTAGCAGATTCCAATACCTCTCTAATATCCTTTACACCGCTTTGTATGGCCGATAAACTATGAAAACTTCGCAAACTCTCTTTGGCTATAATCTCGGCTAAAGTAGTTTTACCCGTGCCAGGAGGACCCCACAGCAAAATAGAACTTGGCTTGCGATGTTCCACCATATTTCTGATAGGACCAGCAGATCCCACCAAATGTTTTTGTCCCAAATAATCAGCAAGTGATTTGGGTCTCATGCGTTCGGCTAAAGGGGCGTTTATCATTGCGCAAAGATAATTGGTGATAATGCCATTTAATATTGTTCAAAATAGTGTTGAGAAATGGCTAAAAATGACCTTAGAAAAACTAGTTTAAGGGGTGCTTGACCCTTATTTTTGCGTTTATTCAATTTTTTGAATGTAAAACCAACTTAATTATAATGAGCGAAAACAAAGAATATGGTGCCGGTAGTATTCAGGTACTTGAAGGTCTTGAAGCGGTAAGGAAACGTCCTGCCATGTACATTGGCGACATCGGTGTAAAAGGTTTGCACCATCTGGTTTATGAGGTGGTAGACAACTCTATAGATGAAGCCTTGGCAGGTCATTGTAAAAACATTGAAGTGACCATACTTAAAGGTAATTCGATACGTGTAAAAGACGATGGTAGAGGTATACCCGTAGACATGCACGAAAAGGAGAAAAAATCTGCACTCGAGGTGGTGATGACTGTGCTACATGCCGGGGGCAAATTTGACAAAGATTCTTATAAAGTTTCAGGAGGTTTGCATGGTGTAGGTGTGAGTTGTGTGAATGCCTTGTCCAATCTTTTGATTGCTGAGGTGCATCGCAATGGCA
>CAYZUZ010000066.1:0-6576 GCA_964481795.1 uncultured Cryomorphaceae bacterium | reverse complement strand
TTTTTAAGGATTGGTGGTGGAAACTTACCTGGAATATTTTTGCTAGAACCCAATTTAACAATTCACAAACGCCTCGGATACAGAGATTTAGACATAGAAGAAGTCTTAGATTTTATGAAGTAATGAACACACCCCAATAGAAGATTAAATCTACTTTAAAATAATAAATCGACCTAAAAATATAAAAAAATTACCCCTTGGCAAACATCATATCAAATGTTTAAAAAAGACATCAAAGTTGCCACTAAATAATAAATATCCATTTGTTATACCTCTATGGCAAAAAACAAGGTCAACTAAGGCTTCATCCCTATTTTTTCAATATCCTCAGCTAGTTTTTTATCTTTATCCGTAACGATGTTTCCTTCATCGTGGGTGCTGAGCCGCAGTGTAATTCGGTTATAAATCCAGTGAATTTCAGGATGATGATGTTGGGCCTCAGACAAGTCGGCTACTTGGTTTATAAAAAGTTGTGCCTCGCGAAAGTCTTTAAATGAAAAATGCGCTTCGAGCGCATTTTCCTTTTCTTCAAATATATTTTTCATCAATCTACTTTTGTGATTTTTAAGGTATTGGTCATACCCAGTTCACGTATGGGCATAGAGGCTATTTTTACAATCATGTCTCCTTTGCTTATCAAACCTGCTTCGTGTACAATTCTTTTAATATCGGCAAAAGATTGGTCTGTGGTGCTGAGTTTATCATAATAAAAACACTTAACGCCCCACACCATGCTAAGCATATTGAGTATACTGCGGTTGGCCGTGAATACAAAGATGTTGGATTTGGGTCGGTGTGAGGATACTTTAAACGCTGTATATCCTGAGTGGGTCATGGTAAGGATTCCTACCGCACCTATTTGATCCGCTACCTTACTGGCATTATAACAGATAGAATCGGTTATAAAGCGATCGTTTACAAATCGAGGCACATTTTCTTCGTTGTGAATATAGAGATTCGATTCTTCCACATGGGCAATGATTTTTGACATGGCAGCCACTACTTCTACCGGATATTGTCCTACAGATGTTTCACCGCTCAGCATCATGGCATCGGCACCATCGAGCACAGAGTTGGCCACATCATTTACCTCGGCACGGGTAGGACTCAAGCTTGTCATCATAGTTTCCATCATCTGGGTAGCTATTACCACAGGTTTAGAGGCTTTCAACGACTTTTTCACAATCATTTTCTGGATAATAGGAACCCCTTGCATAGGAACTTCCACCCCTAAATCGCCACGTGCTACCATCAAAGCATCGGTAAGTTGAATGATGTTATCAATATCAACCACCGCTTCTGGTTTTTCTATTTTTGAAATAATTTTACAGGGCTTGTCGTGTTCGTCAATAATTCTGCGGAGTTCTTTTACGTCATTGGCATTGCGCACAAAAGAAAGTCCTATCCACTCAACTTCTTCTTCCAAAGCCATTTGTAAATCGGCCAAGTCTTTTTCCGTAAGACAAGGCAAAGATATTTTGGTAGAGGGCAGGTTCACACCCTTTTTCGACTTCAAAGGGCCACCTTGTATCACTTCAGCTTTTACTTCGTCTATACGGTTGGTTTCAACTACGCGCATCATCAGTTTCCCATCGTCCAGCACAATGTTTTCGCCCACTTTTACATCCATAGGAAACTGGGTATAGGTCATAAAAACCCTTTCTTTAGTTCCCTCTTCAAGGTATTGGTTGGTAAAGGTGACAATATCGCCTGGCTTGACTACCTCCCCTTCTTTTACCTTGCCTATGCGCAGTTTAGGACCTTGCAAATCAGCAAGTACTGCTATATTCAATTGATACTTTTGATTGAGAGTTCGCACCATTTTTACATACTTACGCGATTCTTCAGGGCCTCCATGCGAGCAGTTTACCCTAAATACATTAACACCAGCCAATACCATTTGATACATGACGTCTTCAATAGCAGAGGCAGGTCCTAGAGTAGCTACAATTTTGGTTCGGTTGTTATATTTTTTCATCATTCTATTTAAATTCGGTTGTCACAATAAGGCAACGAAGTTAGTGTAACAATAACACTTAGTAAAAAAAAATCTTAGGAGGTAATTATAATTTGGGTCTATTCAGCACCAAATCTTCTAAATTTTTGACCTCCATGGGTTTAATTACTTTTGCGGTTTGTACCCCTTGTATATCCTTTAATACTTTCATGGCTTTTTCAAGTTCCTGATCATTCATTGGGATAAGTAAAAGTTGGTCATATATTTTATTTTTAGGCAGCAGATACGCTGCGTTTTCAACCTGTATTTCATTAAATAAATCCAGTGTTTTCGACCTTTCTTTATCCGACAAAAAGGATTTATTTGCAATTAAGTCCCAAGTTTGATTATAGGCATTTTCGTAAGTGAGCCACTCAAACATATAAGTAAATTCTTTATTTTTGTCTTGCCAAGTCCACCAAACCTTATCCAAAGTTGAGGTATTCTTGTTTCTTATTGTGGGCTGTTTTAGTTTTAAATTCAAGGCAGCATTTAACCCAAAGGCAGTTTTGAAAAGATAATTTTGAGTGATGATTCCTATCAAATAAAAATCTATATAATCTTCTATATCATTCGATAAATCAATTTTTGTACTCATGTGATTCGTGGGTTATTCGACTATAAGCTTCCTTTGAAGCTTCTTCTTCTGCCAGGCGAATAGACCTACCTGTGGAGCTTGCCTTTAAATCGCTATCGATGTATACGCCTACCTCAAAGATAGGATTGTGATCAGACCCACCACTTTTTTGTACTTCAAAGTTGAGGGTCTTTTTGTTCTTTTGGCACCATTCGTATAATGAACCCTTATAGCTCTGTATTTGCTTTACCAATTGGTCGGGTTTGATATGAGGTTTTAAAATTTTAATTTCAATAAAAGATTGGCACTTTGGATATCCCTTGTCGAGAAAAACCGCTCCAATAAGCGCTTCTAAAGTATCGCCTAAATGTGATTTTGAGACACTTCCTCTTCTTTTTTCTAGTTGCATGAGCGATTTTAAGCCCATCTGCACAGCCAATACGTGCAGCATTTTTCTGCTTACAATTTTTGACCTCATTTGTGTTAAAAAGCCCTCATCCTCATCAGGATACAATCGATACAAATAGGATGAAACCACAGCTCCTAAAATGGAATCGCCTAAATACTCCAATCTTTGAAACTCCTTTCGCTGTTGCTTTGAGCTTTTCAACTTAGGATTTTGGAGGGCAAAGGTATTGAGATACAAATCCAAGTGCTTGGGCACAAAACCCAAGAGTTGTTTTAATTCTAAAAAAAAATTCCCATCATGTGGGTGACGGGAAAAGTAAAAAATCTTGTAGAGACCTTTCCTAAGGTTCATACTTTTTGAATAATACTGAGGCATTGTGTCCTCCAAATCCGAAAGTATTGCACAAGGCAGCATTTACTACCCGTTTTTGAGCCTTATTGAAGGTAAAATTCAGATTATTATCCAATCCTTCATCATCAGTAAAATGGTTGATGGTAGGTGGAACAATGTCGTTTTTAACAGCTAAAATAGTGGCTAAGGATTCTACAGCACCCGCAGCACCTAGCAAATGCCCCGTCATGGATTTGGTAGATGAAATATTGAGTTTGTATGCTTGTTCGCCAAAGACTTTGATGATGGCCTTAGCCTCAGCAATATCGCCCAATGGAGTAGATGTACCGTGTACATTGATATAATCTACATCGTGAGCTGTAAGGCCTGCATCGTCCAAAGCATTTTTCATCACATTCATAGCGCCCAAACCTTCCGGGTGGGGTGCAGTGATGTGATTGGCATCGGCAGAAAGGCCAAAACCTACTAATTCGCAATAAATATGCGCTCCACGAGCCTTGGCATGCTCCAATTCTTCGAGTACGATACAAGCACCCCCCTCTCCCATTACAAAACCATCGCGGTCTTTATCAAAAGGACGAGAAGCTGTTTGTGGGTCATCGTTTCTGGTCGAAAGAGCCTGCATGGCATTAAAACCACCAATACCAGCCTCGGTAATGGGCGCTTCTGAGCCTCCACTTACGATGATATCGGCCTTGCCAAGTTTGATGTAAACAAATGCATCGATGAGGGCATTGGTAGCAGAGGCACAAGCCGATACTGTGGTAAAGTTAGGACCCCGATATCCATATTTGATAGAGATATGGCCTGGAGCAATATCTGCAATCATTTTAGGAATAAAGAAAGGATTAAACCTAGGTGTACCATCGCCACGGGCATAAATAATAGCCTCTTGCAAAAAAGTATCTAGACCACCAATACCAGAGCCCCAAATAACCCCTACCCTATCCGGATTGAAAGAACCTTCCTTAGCGATGCCTGCATCGGCAATACCTTGGTCGGCTGCAACTAGTGCGAAATGGGTGAAACGGTCCATTCTGCGGGCCTCCTTTCGGTCGATGTGATTGTTTACGTCAAAATCTTTCACCTCACATGCAAAACGGGTTTTGAATTTTTCGGTTTCAAATGCCGTGATTAAATTACAACCACTGGTACCTGCTACCAAAGAATCCCAATAAGCTTGTACACTGTTACCCAATGGGGTAATGGCGCCCAAACCAGTTACAACAACCCGTTTTAATTGCATGTGTGTGAAGATTGATTAAAAAATAGATTATGCTTTTGTAGCCTGCTCAATGTAGCTGATAGCCTGACCTACGGTAGCGATGTTTTCTGCTTGATCATCAGGGATTTGGATATCGAATTCTTTTTCGAACTCCATGATGAGTTCCACTGTATCCAGTGAATCTGCTCCCAAATCATTGGTAAAGCTTGCTTCGAGGGTTACCTCATTTTCATCAACACTTAGCTTATCGGCTATGATTGCTTTTACTCTTGAAGAGATGTCTGACATGACTGTTTTATTATTAAAGTTAACAAGGGTGCAAATAAATGAATAATCCAACTTTTGGGCAATATTATTTTTTAAGAACCACGGTTTTAAAATTAAAAGCCTGATAATCAATTATATTATTTTTCATTGGAGCTTCATTTTTTTTCATCAAAACCCATTATTTGTCTGATTTGCAATATTTTGCTCTATCAATCTTACTACTTTGGTATGTACCTGAGCTTTTGATTGAAAATAGGTATTCAGTCTATTTTTTATGGAAATATCGGCTTTTCTGTTGCTCAACTTCTGAAGATACCGCTCGCATTCGCTGGTATTGCGATAGCAAAACCCCGCTCCCAAGTCTATTAACTCTTGTGCTTCCTTAAATGCATGATGGTTTGGGCCAAAAAGCACGGGAATACCATACACTGTAGGTTCTAATAAACTGTGCACACCTGGACCAAAGCCTCCGCCTACTAAGGCTATTTGCGCATATCGGTACACTTTCGAAAGCATACCCATGGTGTCCAAAATCAATATTTGCTTGTTGGCATCATCATGTGAGTATTGTGTGTATCGCGATGCTGATTCCTGAAGGAGGGTCATTAATCGCGAAATATTGGCCTCTTGCAACTCATGAGGAGCTATTATCCATTTATAATCCGTGTATTTCTTGATTAGCGGTAAGTAATGTTTTTCGTCAGCAGCCCAACTACTGCCAATCATGATACAAGGTTTATCTTGCAAAAACTGTTCAATAGTCAAATCTTCAAAACGGGTTTCAGAAAGCTCCAAGACCCTATCAAAACGAGTATCGCCTACTATTTGAGCTCTTGTATAACCTATTTTTTGAAGCAAATCGATAGACCCTTGATCTTGAACACCTATTTGCGAAATATGATGAAGCTCGTTGGCATAAAAAGCTCCATATTTTTTAAAAAAAATTTGATTTGGCCTAAAAACACTCCCTGTAAAAATAGTAGGAATTTCATACTTGCGTAAGGCTCGTAAAAAATGAATCCAAAAATCGTATTTAATGAATACAGCTGCCTTGGGCATTAGGGTTTTTACCCAGTATTCTGCATTGTTTTGAGTATCTAAAGGCAAATAACACCAGGCATCTATAGGGTTGTTTTTGTGCACAAAAAACTCTGCTGATGGCGAATAAATACTCAACAAAACAAAGTCATTGGCATGCTTTGCTTTCCATTCTTTTATAATTGGCAAAGCCATTTCCATTTCGCCTGTAGAGGCAGCATGAAACCAAATCAGATTATGCTTACCTTGAAAAGAAGCAATTTTTTTGCGCCAGTGTACTCTTCCCTCTAGCCATTTTTTGGCCTTTGGATGAAAAGGAGCTGCACACCAAAGCACAAGTGCATATAAGCGAATACCTAAATTATAAAAAAACACGGGTTAAAATTTGAGACAAAAGTAATGGTAGTGTAATTTAATGAAAATGGCTTATTGAAAAGAAATTTACTTTTAATCAACTTGGTACCAAATCTTCAAAAGGAAGGATGGTATTATAGCCCTTGTGCTTAAAATAATCTAAATCAGCAGATAGATAGGCTCTTGCCAAAATGAAGTCGCCACCCCAGGCTCCTAGAGACTTGATGAGATGCGGATAATCATCGAATAATTGTTTTTTGATTGGAGTTTTACCTGTGATTTGGGCTGTAATTTCCTCGTGTTTTTCAAGTATTTTATCCCATTCTTGGGCTGATTTATTTTCAAGTAAACTTTGGCTT
>CAYZUZ010000065.1:0-6577 GCA_964481795.1 uncultured Cryomorphaceae bacterium | reverse complement strand
AATTTAGTAATTTTTAAAATTTAATGATTAATATAATATTTGAATAAATCCGGGAACACTTGTTGGTTTAACGCTTCACTTAGTGTGAAATAGTTATTTTCTGTATCAAAACAGATGGCTTCACCTTGGGGCTCGCCATCATAAGGAGCTTTTACTGGAGTTTTGGCTAAAACTTCATACATGGGTTCATTTGCACTGCGCTCCCAATAGAAAATCTCCTGTCTGTTTTTTATAAGAATCTTCAATCCATCGGGCGATACTGTACCCGCTGAGGCTTGTCGGAAAGAAAAATTACCGACTTTATAAATTGTATACAATTCATTTATTTTTTGTGGATAAGGAATCACATACAACATCGAAACCACATCGCGCTTGGTGGTTAAATACACATCTTTTGTAAATGGATCTACAAACATAGCCTCAGTATCGTGACTTCCATCAGGATATTTAAAGCGCATTCTTTCAACTCCAATGTTTGACAATACTGTTATTTTTCCGTAATGGGCAATAGAATCGTACAGTGGCTCCTCAAATCTATAGACACTGTACTCGGGTCTTTTCTCGTCATTGTCGCCTGTATCGGCTATATACATATACCATTTTCCTTCCTCAGGGCCTGTAGATATTTCCATATCTTCCCAGTCTATATTGCTGCTTCCTGAAACTGTGTATCGGGCCAGGATTTCTGCCGTAGCTGTATCTATCAAAAATATAGTATTTGGGTGACCTGAGTCATTGTGTGCCCATATTTTACCTATGTTTCTGCGACTGTAGGCTATTCCAGAGGCCTCACTCATCATCACTTGACCTTTGCTTTTGGGTAAGAATTTATACCTTTCAGTAAAAGGCATACTAAAGGTATTATAATTGGTAGTAAATGGCGTATGAGAAGCCCAATCATATGGGTAAGGATTATTTTTCTTGTTGTCCTTTGGTTCGTCTTTGGTACAAGCCATTACGAGTAAAAAAATGAATAGATATTTACCCATGTATAAAAATGAAAAAACCCAAGATAGATTCTATCTTGGGTTTAGATTGTTAATATTAATTAGCTCCGTAAGCTCCGAAGAATGCAGAAGGTGCAGGAGCTGAATAGCTCAAGCTTGCATCCAAAGAGTTGTAGCTCGCGTTTACAGGACCGAAGTCTGTTTTACCACCGGTAAGTGCAGGTGAACCAGCGCTTAAGCGGAAATTAGCTCCAGTAGGAATGGGCTGTATATTGTTTCTCAAAGGATCTGTTTGGATGGTAGTATTGCCACTGAATACGAATGTGCTTGGGTCAAAGCTTACAAAGTTAGGATTGTTGGCCAAAGGAGCACCTGTTACATCGCTTGCAGGAATAGGAGTAGCAGGGTCGTTACCTATCATACCTACTGATGAAGTAGCTGTAGTTGGGTAAAACTCATCAACGATGGTTTGAACGCTTCCGTAATACCAGTTGAATCCATACTCAAGTTTAGAAATATCAGGAGCCGATTCGCCAGGAACCAAACGAAGACCAAAGCGGGTATTCACATTTAAGTTGTTGTAGCATTTTCCATAAGCATTAGATTCGTAGTTAAGACCAGCACCGCGTCCTGGCTCAGCTCTGCGATATCCACAAGCAATAAATGTATTGTTGTAGAAATTGGTTTCGCACTTACCTCTTTCACCAGGTCCGGTATCAGCTGATTTCAAACCATTGGTAGCACAATTGTAGAAAAGGTTGTAAGCAAAATCGCCATAAGTACCTGCTTTGATGTTTACAGCATCACCTCCTGTACCACCTATTACTTCAAATACGTTGTTGGTCATCAAGGTTTTACCTCCATTGATACGGATACCATCGTCAGGAGTAAATGCCAAACGTGAGTGTTGCAATACGAAGATTCCATCTTGACGCATATCTCTTTGACGGATGAAGTAGATACCATAACTGGCATCACCAGCGCTCAATTCGCCACCACCACCTGTAGCAGGAGAAGCCATGGCGTTTTCTTCGCGACAAGCACCACCAGCATAAAGAATGTCGGTGTAGCGGATGATCAAATCACCAGCTACGTTGGTGCCTATGATACCACCCCACAATTGACCAATACCTTGGTTTTTTGAAGAGTTGATCAAAGCCTGTGAGGCTGTCATGACTACTCTAGCGTTTTGAGTTCCCAAAATTCTCAACGAACCGAATACCTCAACAAACCAAGCCTCGCCATTGGCACCTTCTTGAAACTCAAGAGTTACACCTTCTGGTATGGTTACGGTTTTGCCTTCCGGTACAATGATGTCACCCACTACTTTGTAAAGTGTATTGGCTTTAAAATCAACCTCGGTTAAGTCACCCTTGATTCCTTCTCCAATAGGGTTGTTTGGGTTTGGGTTGTTGGGTTTTGGATCATCTTTTTTACAAGATGATGTTGCAATAGCTCCAGCTGCAAGGAGCATTAAGATTACTTTTCTCATCATTTTCTAGTTTTAGGATTTAAGTTATTGTGAATTAGAAAAATTGTAACGAATACCAAGCCTTATAGACCTGCCATATAAATCTCGACGAACATAACCTATGTTATAAGGATCTGTTTGATAGGGGTAAGGATCTGTAGGAATTGCAAGCGGTTTGCGTACATACAATTCGAATGGGGTATCCAAAATATTATTAACTTTTATAAAAAATACAAAACCTTTTTTTGTGCCTTTTTCGAGCGAAAAATCCATTTGAGTCATGGGTTTCATGTAGTGGTCTGCTCCCAAATAGGGCGATACAAAGGCTATTCGCTCGCCTGTGTAGTTAAACACCAACTGAGCATCGAGCTTATTTTTAATGTCTTTCCATAAAATACTCAAGTTGGCAATGTGGTTAGATTGACCTTGTAAAGGTCTTGTTTGGTTTACCAAAGTAGCGCTGCCATCCTGTTCTAAAATAATTTTATTGGTAGTAATTGCAGAATTGGTATAGGTGTAATTAGCTCTGATGCCTAGGCGTTTAAAATATTTTGTATAATCTAGTTCCAAACCAAAGTTGGTAGCATCATCGAAGTTTTGAGGTAAAATTTGACTTGTGATGGGAGCTTGACCGGGTTCTACTTTTGGAAATCCGTATTCGATGGGGTCTATGATTCTTTTGAAAAACACGCCCGCCAATATTTGATCCACTCCACTAGGGAAATATTCATATCTTAAATCGGCACTGTGTCCTATGGAAGGCCTTAAATCTTTGTTTCCACGTTCGTTATAAAAAGCATCGCCCCCTCCATCGGATCGTATGGTGGGTACTATTTCGTAAAATCCAGGTCGTGAAATACCTTTAAAATAGGTTGCTTTTAAATTTTGCTTGGCCGTCAATGGATGCTTTAAACTTACAGCAGGAAAAAAGTTTAAGTAATTTTGAGTTCCATTTAAATCTGTTGCATTTTGAGCAGCCGAGGTTGGATTTATTTCATAGGTTTGAATGGTTTGCTCGGCTCTTACTCCGGCCTGTATTTTTAGTTTTTCAAAATCCCAAACGGTATTTACATAGCCTGCAAATATTTGCTCGCTTGCATCGTACACCAAGTTGGAGCGGTCGCCACTGCCCAATGGGTTGGCCATTGTGGTGAACCTCACATCGCCAAAATCATCCCAATCTATTCCTCTAAATTGACCAAAAATTTGAGAATAATTATAGTAATTAAAATAATTATCGCGGACTTTATTTCGTAATACCCCACCAAATTGTAGCTCATTCTTATCTCTAAACCAGCCTGTTCTGTATTTAAAATTAAAATAGGCCGATAAATCGATATCTGTGTTTCGCTCCCAAACACGTGCATTTCTAGTACCTTGAAAATACACTATTTCGTTGGTAATCTCATTTTTATCCACTTCGAACTGTCCTGCTCTAGAGAAAACACCATCATCGGGTCTGTCATTTTTTGCAAAGGAGTACACTACCGACCAGTCGGCTTTAAACCTCTCAGTGAGATCGTGTTTACCATTCAAATCGAGGGTGGTAATGTTTTGGTAAATATTGCTGATGCGCGTAATGGGGTATACAGCATAATTGGTAACCGCTACAAATTGCTGTTGTCTGATTTGATCGCGTACCCTAAACTCATTGAGATTGTACTGTCCTATGTACAAACCGAAGGTGTTTCTTTTATTTACTTGGTAATCTAATTTGGTATGAAGGGCATATCGCTGCAATTGCGAACTGGTTTCTCTATCAATCAATTGCCTCATTATTTGAGGATTACCAGGCATATTGTTTACTGATGGGTCATAAAAATAATTGGAAACGGGTCGGTAAGAATTTTGAAAACTACCGCCCAACATGACCCCTAACTTATTACCTAAAAATCTATTGCCATAGGTAAGATTGGCGAATACATCGGGTAGGGGGGTTACATCGCGCGGTATCATATTCTCTACCGGAAAATCAGCAGGAACAGCTCTATAATCATCACCGTATAATTCCTTGGGCGAAAGGCGATTCACCTTAGAACGATCATACACTTGAAAGGGTCTTTCAATATTGAGAAAATTATAGCCCAACTGAAAATCACCATCTAAAATAAATTTATTGGGAGCGGAGCGCATCACCATATTTACAGTACCGCCTATGGCATCAGCCTCCATATTGGCAGTGAGTGATTTATAAACCTCTAGTCTCTCAAGAAATACTGCGGGAAAAATATCTAAGGGTACGTATCTGTTTTCATTGTCGGGCGACGGTATTTTAATACCATTTACCAAGGTGTTGTTGTAGCGCTTGTCCATACCTCTTACAATAGCGTATTGAGGGTCACCACTCGCATTTCTTTCAATTGAAAGTCCTGATACTCGTTGTATTACGTTGGCTACGGTAATGTCTGGTGATAATTCTATTTGTTTGGCAGAAATCACGCTCACCACACTGGGCGAAAGCTTTTCTATATTTCGTGCGGCTACATCAGTACCGCGCATATCTACCACTATTTCCACCTCATCTAGGTTGGAAGAATAGGGCTTTAAGTTAAAATTTTTGATGATATTTTCTGTAACGAGAGATATTTTTACACTGAATCTTAAGACTTCATATCCCATAAAGCTCGATTCTAAAACGAAGTCGCCTAAAGTGTTGATTTTTATTTCGTAGCTACCATCCAAACCACTAATAGCACTTGCTACTATTACTCCCGAGGGATTTTTAAGCACAATATGGGCTCCAACTAAAAATTCTCCGTCATTAGCATCTTTAATTTTTCCTTTTATTTCAGCGGCCTTTAAGCTGTTTAAAATTAATAATCCGAATAAAAGGAAAACTAATTTTGATTTAAATTTAATTAAAATCACTTGATATGCTTTTAAGTATGCAAATCAATGGATTTAAAATTCCCAAATAGTTAGCTTAGTATTACGTTAATGTTAAGTTTTTTGGGTTTGAAGAGAAAAAAAAAGTCTGTATAGGTCTTATATACCGACTTGTATAGTCTAGATACTAGTATCTTATACTTTTAGAATCACATTTTCCCTTTCAACATCTGATTCCAATACAAACTGGGTAGTCCATATTTTTTGAGCAGCCACATGCTGTATTGTTCTTGGGTAGTATCTATAAATTTTGATAAAATAGGGTCGCTATCGCGCACATTGTCGTATTTGAATTCTGCCAATACCATGGCTTTATATCCTGTAACGAGCGGACAAGAAGAATATCCCTCGTAATTTTTGGAGCTTAACTTGTCGTATTCCATCATGTGCAAAATGTTTTCTACCACTACTGGGGCTTGTTTTCTAATGGCAGCCCCGGTTTTGGCGGTGGGTAGGGCAGCGGCATCACCTAAATCAAAAATATTGGCAAATCGCTTGTGCTGCAAGGTGTTGATATCCACTTCTAGCCATCCTTTGTTGGGCCCCTCGGTATAGGCAAGCGTTGAGTTTCTTATAAAATCAGGGGCCGACTGAGGCGGTGCAATATGGAGCATGTAGTAAGGCATTTTGATTTCGGTATCGCCAATGATTACCTCGTTGAGCTGATCGTTTTGGTTTACAATACACTTATTTTCTCCGGGCTGTGTGTATTTAAAATAAATGGCTTTTTCTTTTGCATCTATGCGCACCGGATTGTAAAAGGTCTTGAGAAAAATATCTTTTTTGTTGACCACCTGCATCAGTGTTTGCGCAAATTCTTTTACACCAAATATAACAGAGCCTGGCGTGGCAAATACAATTTTGGTTTGGTCGCGTACTTTGGTTTTTTTGAAAAACTCATCGGCCAAGTACATGATTTTTTGAGGGGCACCGCCACATTTGATGGGCGTAGAGGGTTGGGTAAACACAGCATTACCTCCTTTAAAATTTTTCATGACTGATTTGGTTTTCAGCGGATCGATGTAATTGCTGCATACATAAGGAGTATCGAGGGCTTCGCGCAAACCGGGCATATCGTCTACATTCATTTGAACTCCCGGACTCACAATCAGATATCGGTAAGCTATAATACCCGAATTTTTGGTAGAAACAGTATTTTCTTCAGGCTGAAAAGTAGTGGCATAATCTTGTATCCAATCGGCACCTTTGGGTATTACACTGGCTTCATCTCTGCGGGTTTTTTCCATTTTATAAGCATCTGCGCCTACAAGTG
>CAYZUZ010000064.1:0-6691 GCA_964481795.1 uncultured Cryomorphaceae bacterium | reverse complement strand
ATTACGCGGTTGATCTACATTACATCCTCTCATTACAGCTATGTGATAACTCAACAATTGTAGTGGAATGGTGGTAAGCAACGGACTGAAAATATCTTGTGTAGGTTCTATTTCAATAGAATCTTCAGCTATACTCGAAATATCTGTGTCGCCAGTATTTACTATGGCAAATATTTTACCTGAACGAGCATTTACTTCTTGTACATTACTAAATATTTTTTCGTAATGTTCGCTTTGTGGTGCTATAACAACTACGGGCATATTTTCATCGATAAGTGCTATAGGCCCGTGTTTCATTTCAGCCGCTGGATATCCTTCTGCGTGTATGTAGGAGATTTCTTTGAGCTTCAATGCGCCTTCCAATGCAACGGGAAAGTTATAACCTCTGCCCAAGTATAGTGCATTGGTTGCGTCTTTGATTTTCTCTGCCAACCTTACTGTAATAGGCTCGCATTCAAGAACTTTAGCTACTTTTTGAGGAATATTATCCAATTCAATAATCAATCTGTGGTATTCCGATTCCAATAGTGTGCCTTTGAGGTGTGCCACATTGAGGGCCATCATTGCGAGAACAGTAACCTGGGCTGTAAATGCTTTGGTAGAGGCCACACCAATTTCAGGACCTGCATGGGTATAAGCACCTGCGTGGGTTTCGCGGGCTATGGATGAGCCTACCACATTACATACCCCAAATATGGTAGCACCTTTTTGCTTAGCCAATTTTATGGCTGCAAGTGTATCGGCTGTTTCACCACTTTGGCTGATGGCTATTACTATATCTTTTTCATTGATAATTGGGTTGCGATAGCGGAATTCAGAAGCGTATTCAACCTCTACAGGTATACGGGCTAATTCTTCAAATATATACTCGGCCACCAAACCTGCATGCCAAGAGGTTCCACAACCTACAATGATAATTCGATTGGCGTTTAAAAATTTCTCTTTAAGTTCCGTTACACCGCTCATTTTAATCATGCCTTGGTCGGCTAGCAATCTGCCACGCAATGTATCGCGAATAGATTTGGGCTGCTCGTGAATTTCTTTGAGCATGAAGTGTTCGTATCCAGCTTTTTCTATCGATTCTATATCCATCTGTAATTGATGTACATAAGGCTGAACCTCAGAGTTGTTCTCTATTTGCTTTACAAGCATAGGCTTGTGGCGGTTTATGATAGCCATTTCGCCATCTTCTAAGTACACTGCTTTTTTGGTGTATTCCAAAAAGGGTGTAGCATCTGAGGCAATAAAGTACTCCTCATCTGCCAAGCCCACCACAAGCGGGCTACCTTTTTTAGCTACAATCACCTCATCCGGATTGGCCATATCCATTACTGCAATGGCATAAGCACCAATCACCTGATTGAGTGCTACGCGAACAGCTTCAGCTAAGTCTAGGTCTTGCGATTTTTTTATATCCTCTACCAAGTTTACCAAAACTTCGGTATCGGTATCACTCTGAAAAACATAACCACGCGCCTTGAGTGCTTCTTTTATTGAATAAAAATTTTCAATAATTCCATTGTGAATGATATACAAAGCTCCTGAGTAAGAGCTATGTGGGTGGCTATTCACATCATTGGGAGCTCCGTGTGTAGCCCAGCGAGTATGTGCAATACCCAAAGTTCCAAAGTGAGGTTGTGAATCGCTGATGGACTCCAACTCACTCACTTTTCCTTTCTTTTTATAATAATGAATTCCGGCTCCATGATGCACGGCTACTCCAGCTGAATCATAGCCACGATATTCCAATCTTTTGAGGCCTTTTATCAATATCGGGTATGCTTCTCGCCTACCTAGGTAACCTACTATTCCACACATTTGATTTAGTTTTTATGGTTTAGAGTAAAATATTCTTACTTTATATGGGTTTTGGGCATCCAAATTACCGGAGAGCATAACCTGATCCGCATTAGAATCGCCAGCGGGTATCAAAATTTCGTTTCTACTTGCAGCAGGCGTGATTCCTAGTTTCACTTTTTCCTTTGATTTGATGATGTCATCCATGATTTGAAGAGTCAAATTAAAGGTATATTTCGCGTTTCTGAATTCACCTTGGCTAAAAGCCCCATTATTTTGTGCGAAGCCCAATCTAAAATCTCTTGAGTTTAATCTGTTGATGCTATTTAGGTCAAAAAGTATCATTCTTGAAGGCGGTCTAAACTTAGATGTAACTCCGGGTTTCACGTTTAGCTCTACCTCCATTTGATGGATAAGCACACCTTGATCCAGTAATGGACCCAGATCCGGAAACTCAATTACGGTATAAACACCGCCCATACCCATTACATAAGTTTGCTGCATACCTAATAAGGTATCTTGTTGATCCAATTGAATACTCGATAGGTTGAAGTCGTGTTCAAATAGATTGAAAAACAAATTTGACTGATTGAGGCGTCCTTGTATGTTGAATGCTTTACTTACTGTAGCTGTGTCTATATCACGATAAAAAAGTCGCAGGCTCATTGCTGCTGAAAAGGGGTTGAAATACAAAACCGAATTACCTCCTTCTGCTTCTACCACAATTCCATTAAAATACTCTCTAAAAGCATTGTCTGATTGAAAATTAGGGTTGCTTTCTGTGGCCTCATCCCACAAAAGATCTTGTATTAAGGCTTTGTTGAGTGGCACAATAAGCAATGACGACAAATTATCGGCACCACGGGGCACTCGAGTACGAGGACGAGGCATAAGGGTAACTTCACCCAGTAAATCACCTTTGGCAACTGTTGCGTTGGAATAATAAGCACTATCGGTATTGAGTCTTTGCGAAAGTCTATATACTTTCACTGTAATTGGTACCATTGTATCGCCCACATAACCTAGATAAGGCAATGCCAATTCAGCTGAATCAAAAAGGGCAGTGGCTGGAAAATTAGGCCTCAATGCTTCTGGCAATAATTCTGTTACAAATCTCGCCTTAGAATTTCCAAAATCTACATCGTCGATATTACCAAGCAAAGCACGGGTAGCAAAATCAGTACGAATGCTATCAAATTGCGAGGTATAAGAAATGATAGGCAAAGTATCCAATACTGAAAATTGGGTTTTGGAGTCTACTACCTGATTAAGACCTAAGGAACCTAGGTCCTTTTCACAAGAAATAAAAACAAAACAAGCCGCTGCAATGAGGGCTTGTTTTAAAGGGTTAAATGTTTTTTTCATGTAAAGCCAAACGCTTTGCGGTTAAAATAAATTAGGACATTAAGCAAGGGTTTCTTCACTTACTAAGTCTTTGTAGAATTGTTTCATAACGTCGATTTTTCCATCTACGTTGCTTAGATCCAGAAAATTTCCATTCAATTCTTGTAATTTTTCTTCCAAGCCATTGAGAGTAGGTGCCAATTTTACTACCGCATCGGAGTGATCTATTGCAAATTTTTGTAAATTATCTACATTAGGATTTTCAAGTAGTTGCTTGTCTTTCATTTTAATACCATCAAATTTGAGGATATCTGCTAGTTTATTATCCTTATAAATAGACTCAGCATAAGGATAACTATAAGTAGAAAAGACGATTTTACTATCAGCAAACAAAGGGTCGTTGCTGTAATACTGTTTTATATAAATAGGTAAAAAAGAACCCATCCAACCTTGAATATGAATAATATCAGGAGCCCAACCCAGTTTTTTCACCGTTTCTACCACGCCTTTACAAAAGAAAATCATGCGGTGTTCATTGTCGGCAAATGCCTTGCCTTTATCGTCAAAATGGGTGTGTTTTCTCTTAAAATACTCCTCATTATCAATAAAATATACCTGCATACGTGCTTGGGGCACACTGGCTACCTTAATGATCAAGGGCATATCTAAGTCGTTGATTACGATATTGATACCACTTAACCTAATCACCTCGTGTAAGTGGTGTCTTCTTTCATTGATTACGCCAAATCGGGGCATGAATACGCGAACTTCATTGCCGCTGTCGTTCATTTTTTTGGGTAAGTCTAAACAAAATTTTGATAATTCATTTTCGGGGAGGTAAGGAGTGATTTCTTGAGCGATGTATAAAATGCGTTTCTTACTCATTAGGTCAACTGTAAAATTATAAAGAAAATAGGCTGCAAAGATACCACATTATATGCATTTTATCAAATAAAGAGTAGCTTTGCGGCCTCAAGAGTCTATTATTTTTATTTTTATAGTAAAAAACATCACCCATCACCTTAAAGGCTTGGTATAGCCTGAATAACCATCCTATATGAACACACTACAGCAGGCTGAGGCACTTGCGCACTATCTAAAAAATATAAACCCGATACATACTTTGGGCTTTGTGCCCACTATGGGAGCTTTGCATCAAGGCCATGCCAGTTTGATTAAAAAAGCGAGACAAGATTGTGATATTGTGATCGTTAGTATTTTTGTAAACCCCAAGCAATTCAACAATGCTCAAGACCTTGCCTCCTATCCCAATACCTTTCAAGAGGACGTTGTTTTGCTACAATCGCTGGGTGTAGATGCTCTTTTCAAACCCGATTTTGAAACCATGTATGGCAATTTTACTCCCAAAAAATATGATTTAGGCCTATTAGAAGAGGTGATGGAAGGTTCTTTTAGACCAGGACATTTTCAAGGAGTAGCCGCTGCGGTAGATCGGCTTTTTGACCTTATACCAGCCCATAAGGCCTACTTTGGTGAAAAAGATTATCAGCAAATAGCCGTAATAAAAAAACTTGTGGCCCTAGAAAATCATGAAATAGACATCATCGAAGTGCCTACCGAAAGAGCCGAAAATGGATTGGCTCTTAGCTCGCGAAATTTACTTTTAAACCATGAACAACTTGACAAGGCTCCGCTTATATATGAAGCTTTAACTGAGGTGAAAAAACAATTCCATAAGCTAGAAATTGACGATTTGCGAAAGCTTTTTGCCCAAATAATTGAAAAATCAAGAGGAATATTGCAAGTAGAATACTTTGAACTGGCCGATGAAACCATGCTTAAACCTATCAAAAACAAAAACTTACAAAAAAATGTAAGGGCGTTTACAGCCGTTAAAGCAGATAACATTCGCTTAATAGATAATTTGAAAATTTGTTAGACTTTTGCAGCCATGCACATAGAAGTTTTAAAATCAAAAATCCACAGGGTAAAAATTACCGGTGCCGACCTAAACTACATAGGCTCCATCACCATTGACCAAAACCTTATGGATGCCGCCCATATCATTGAAGGCGAAAAAGTTAGCATCGTCAACATCAACAATGGTGAGCGCCTAGACACGTATGTGATTCCGGGCAAGCGCAATTCAGGCGAAATAACCATGAATGGCCCTGCTGCTCGCAAGGTACAAGCTGGTGATTTGGTCATCATCATCTCATACGCCTCTATGTTGGTAGAGGAAGCCAAGACATACAAGCCACATATTATTTTTCCCGACGAAACTACCAACCTGCTGAAATAGCATTTCAAAGTGAACAAAAAACTCAAAACCACCCTCCAATACTTTGTATTTATAGCTATTGGAGGAGGCATGCTTTATTTAGCCTTTCGAAAAACTGACCCACAAGAACTTGTAGCTAATCTATTGGCAGCCAATTGGTGGTATGTATTGCTAAGTATGGCTTTGGGGTTTGCGGCATTTGTGAGCAGAGGTTTTAGATGGGGTCTTTTACTTAGGCCTATGGGCTACAAATTAAGCGACTGGTCGGCTACACATGCCATATCTATGGGATATTTAGCCAATGCTGCGGTACCGCGAGCAGGCGAAATCATTCGGTGTACCACATTATCCAAGGCAGAAAAAATTCCACTTGAAAAATTAGTAGGTACTGTGGTAGCCGAGCGCATAGTGGATTTGGTGATGCTCCTTACCTCCATAGGGCTAAGCGTTGCTTTCAATTGGAGTCGCTTTCAAACCTTTTACAACGAAGCCATACTAGGTGGCACCGCTGAAACCACAGAAGAAACAACCGGTATTTCACTCAAATGGCTGGTGCTGGGCGCTATGGCCACCCTAGGAATACTCACTTGGATATTTCGCAATAAAATCAAAGAATTGCCTTTCTTTCAAAAAATCATATCGCTTTTGTTGGGCTTTAAAGAAGGGATTTTGAGCTTAGCCAAAACACCCCACCGCTGGGCATTTATAGGCCATTCTATTTTTATATGGACCTGCTACTACCTTATGGTTCACGTAGTTATTTATGCCCTGCCTGAAACCGCTCAGCTCAACCCTATCGACAGCTTGTTTATAATGGTGGTAGCTGGTTTAGGCATGTTGGTGCCCTCGCCCGGTGGCATAGGATCTTATCATTATGCCGTGATGGTAGGTATGGGAATATTAGGGGTAAAAGCCGAAGCAGGTATGGCCTTTGCCACCTTGGTACACAGTGGGCAATTCGTGATGACCATTACCGCAGGTATTGTAGCTGCGGGTTATTTTTACGCCTTCAATAAGAAAAAAACACATGGAAACCCTTAATTTTATCAAGAAAAAAATAGTTCAACAAGAGCAAATCCCTTATCTAATCAATTACTTTGCTTTGTTGGATAAAAAGGTAAAAGTGGTAGCGGACTTCCCTTACCCTTATACCTTTTCGGATGTAGAAAAACTTATAGCCCTCAAGCAAGATTTTAACGAATTGGCCTTGCTACTCCCCAATAATACATCAGACGAAATTCTAAATTTACTCGCCACATTGTACCCTGTAGACCACATTTTTATAGCACAAACAGAGGATTTTTTGAA
>CAYZUZ010000063.1:0-6699 GCA_964481795.1 uncultured Cryomorphaceae bacterium | reverse complement strand
AATAAAAAACCTACACGCCTCTATAGAGGGCAATGACATACTAAGAGGAATCAACTTAGAGATAAAACCTGGTGAGGTACACGCTATTATGGGGCCTAATGGCTCGGGTAAAAGCACTTTGAGTAGTGTGATAGCAGGCAAAGAAGATTACGATATCTCGGAGGGAAGTATTGAATTCTTGGGTCAAGACATCATGGAACTATCGCCTGAGGAAAGAGCCCACATGGGTCTGTTTTTGTCTTTTCAATATCCTATCGAAATACCTGGAGTGAGTGTGACCAACTTCATCAAAACCTCGATCAACGAAACCCGCAAAGCCCTAGGACAAGAGCCTATGAGCGCCAAAGACATGCTTAAGAAAATGCGTGAGAAAATGGAGCTTTTGGAAATGGATAAATCCTTCTTGAGTCGGAGCATCAATGAAGGCTTTTCGGGTGGCGAAAAAAAGCGCAACGAAATATTCCAAATGGCCATGCTTGAGCCTAAACTCGCCATACTAGACGAAACCGACTCAGGCTTGGATATCGATGCCCTGCGCATAGTAGCCAATGGAGTAAACAAACTCAAAAACAGCAACAACGCCATTTTGCTCATCACGCATTATCAGCGCCTACTCGATTATATCGTACCTGATTATGTGCATGTATTGTACAAAGGGCAAATAGTAAAATCGGGCGATAAAACCTTGGCTTATGAGCTGGAGGCCAAAGGATATGATTGGATTAAAGCTGAGTTGGCAGTATAAAAATTTAACAGAATGGAACACTTAAAAGATACCTTGCTCTCATCGTTCATAGTGTTTGAAAATGAACTCAATGGACAAAAAAACACCCCTTTTCATCGCATGCGCAGAGAAGCCCTCGATGTTTTTGAAAAATCTGGCTTCCCGACCAAGCGCGATGAAGAATGGAAATATACCAATCTGCGCCCCGTACTTAAGCACGATTACCGCGTATTTCATCCTACCGAAAAAAGCGTAGATTTCAATGATGTAAAAAGATTTTTTCTTACAGAAAGTGATACCTATAAAATCGTGTTTGTAGATGGCTACTACGCCTCTTGGCTAAGCAAAACCACCCACAAAGAGTATGATATATGTACCTTTTCGGCTGCACTCAATTATCATCAAGAGATTGTAAATCAGTATGCCGGAAAACTCATTAATAGAGAAAATAGCTTAAGCGCCCTCAACACATCCTTTGCCCGCGAAGGTGCCTTTGTACACATACCCGATGGTAAAATGGTAGAAAAACCCATTGAAATACTGTACCTAAGTACACCTTGCCAAAAAGACATGATCCATCAACCCAGAAGCTTGATTGTTTTGGGTAAAAATGCACGTGCTACCGTGATTGAGCGTCACCAAAATCTAGGCAACCACCACGTATTTACCAATGCAGCAGCTGAGGTGTATGTGCATGAAAATGCGCACCTTACTTATTACAAAATACAAAATGACAATGCAACGGCCTCCTTGGTAGACAATACCCATGTAGAACAGCACGCTTTTTCAACGGCTACGGTAAATACTTTTACATTGGGCGGAAAATTTGTGCGAAACAACCTAAACTTTGAACTGAAAGGTCAGGGCGCTGAGGGCAATTTATATGGCATTACCATATTGAATGACGAGCAATTTGCCGATCACCACACCTATGTACACCATGCTGTGCCACATTGCAATAGCAATGAATTGTACAAAGGCATCTACGATGGCAAATCGAGTGGGGTATTCAACGGAAAAATTTTGGTAGCCCAAGATGCCCAAAAAACCAACGCTTTTCAACAGAACAACAACATTTTACTCAGCGATAAAGCCTCTATCGACACCAAGCCACAGCTAGAAATTTTTGCCGATGATGTTAAATGCTCCCATGGTTGCACCATTGGTCAATTGGATGAAGACGCCCTGTTTTACCTCCGACAAAGAGGTATTCCAGAGAAAGAAGCCAAAGGCTTGCTCATGTTTGCGTTTGCCAATGAAGCCCTTACCAAAATCACCATACCGGAGCTCAAGCACAAGCTCAATAGGTTGCTAGCCAAAAAATTACATATCAACCTAGACTTTGATTTATAAGCAAGATCAATCTTTTACCAGAGTAATCGTGAGGTCTACAGGTATTTCACCTAGAAGCTGAACCTCTACAGGATAGATGGTTCTTAAAACCATTACCTGCGGGGTATTGGTAAGCACACGCAATTCAGTGGTTTTTGAGCTTTCGTTTACTGTAATCTTTTTTTCATCGGCAGATACGCTGTAGCCTCCGCTGCCACTCAAATTGATAGGTACGGGCAATGGAAAACCCAATCCAACATCAATAATTAGTGAAAAGTTAGTTGAATACTGCGCTTGAGAAGTCGATTTGTTGAATACAAATTCGCCAGTGGGCCCTTCAACTACGCCTACCAAGTTGATGGGAGGCAAGCCTAAATCGCCTAAGTCTACGGTAGTATTATAATTGATTACAGAAATGCCCCATGAGCCATCAATCCTATCTACCAAGGCAGTAGGTGGGGGAGCCGGACATTTGACTTCTTCTTTTTTACGGCACGAACTTGCGGCCAAAATGAGCAATGCACTCAATAATAAGGTAATTTTCTTCATAAGTTACTTTCTTGGATTTAGTGGTTGCGTAGGTTGATCAAAACATCTTTTGGAGCTTGTTCTGAGAGAAGCAAATCTATCATTTTTTTTGCAACAAAATCAGGACTTAGGAGCTCGCCCTCCTCAAAATATTTTTGAAAGCGCTCTACCTCTGGAAAATCCTCACTTTTTTTACTTCTAATCAAACCTTGCATAGGCGTATTTACTATACCCGGTGCCAAGGAATACACCCGAAAATCGGGCTGTTCTTCGGCTAAGCACAAGCTCAGCATATCTAAAGCTGCTTTGCTAGCGCAATAAGCCGACCAGCCCTTTACAGGGTAGCGCCCTGCCCCACTGCTGATGTTTATAACCCTTTTGATACCAGAAAATGAAGCTGCCCGCGCTACAAAATCATTGATGATGCGATGCGTGGCCACCACATTCACCTGAAATAACGAAGCTAATTGAGCAGTGCTTAATGTTCCAAGAAACCCTATTGGTTCTATCACCCCAGCATTGTTGATGAGTGTAATGGATTCTGTATCATTACTATAGGTAAACCAATCTTCTGATATCTCGAAATGTGGATCTGACAAATCAATTTGCTTAAATTGAAAACTGGGATGCTGTAGCTTTTGTTTTCTTCCGATACCCGTAACCCGATTGTTGGGATTTTGCAAAAGGTATTGGGTCAAAGCCTCGCCTAAGCCGCTAGAAACCCCCGTAATGATGTAGTGATGCATGAGAAATAAAATTCAGTGAATCAAAAGTACTGGATAGAATTTTTATTGGAATACTGGATTCTTTTCGGAAACGGTTTTCCATTAGCCCCGATGGAAGCGGCAGCCTGTTGCAGGCAAGCACTAGATTTTTGTAGGCTATGGCAAAGCGACCTTAGAAGCTATTGCCATGCCTTACAAAATCAGTGCTTTGACAAGACAGCTACAGCGAACAGCGGGTATCAGCTCCTTAAAAAAACCAACCCACACTCAGTCCGGCTCTAGCTGATGTACGAGGCTGAGCCACACCTACTTGCAGGCTTAAAGGCACTTGCACAAAAGACTGCATAAACCAGCGACCTACATACAAATCGATGCCTGCTGTAGCCAAGGTGGTGCTGCCTCCGGTGTATTCTTTTTCCACACCAAATTGCGAATCAGCGCCCATGCGCTCGTGGTTTATGCCTAGGTGCGGCATTAGACTCCTGTTTTTTTTGGGTATTTGATGCCAATAAAACGCGCTGATGTGACTTTGGAAGGTGTTTCCCAATTGATAACCCAATTCGTTAGCGTGGTTGAAGCGATATGAAATATCTGTATTCAAGCCCCAACCTTTGTAGCGCACGGTATAAATGCTTTGCAGCAATTGACTGTGGCCGCCCGTGCCTACTTGAAAGGGCAAAGGCATCATAGCTCCATTTTCATCGCGCTGCTGATACTTGCCCGTGGGCAATCGCAATCCTCCGCCTAGCATCCACACGTGGGTAAACTTAGTAGCTGTATCGGCTTCACTTTTAAAAAAAGTATAATATCCGTTGAGCTGTATATCGCCCAAACCTGAGATTTGTGTGGTGCGTTCGCTTTCTACTCGCATATGATTGCGAAAGGGCACAAAGGCAAAAAGTTGAATTTTTGGGTTGATGTAGTAGCGGGCCCAAAGTTCGCTGCCTAAAAAATGATCGCTAAACACCTGACTTTCGCCATTGAAATTGAGCGAGGTAATTGGGTGGTTGAAGCGCTGATACGTTTGGCGCACGCCTATGAGGTTTTTATTGAATTGTGGTAAAATACCTAAATAGGAACTACCTGATGCACAGCCGCATACATCGCACGATTGACTTTTTAAAAAGCTTAAGCTCAATAAAAGGAGTAATATATATTTTTTCATTAGATTAAAAATTTCGGGGCTCGCTGTACTCTAAGTTAGATAGCAAACTTGGATCGTTTAAAGTTCGTAAAAAGTCCATCAAGGCTTCGATATCGCTGAAGCTCAGGTTCATTTGCGAAGGCAAGCGCTTATCGCGATAGGGATTTTGTGTACTATCGAGGCTGTTGTAATGCTGCATTACCGCAAGCAGATTGTCTAATCGACCATCGTGCATGTAGGGGCGGGTAAGCAGCACATTGCGCAAGCTAGGGGTTTTGAAAAGGTGCATATCCTCTGGTTTCTGGGTTATGTGATAGCGGCCTTCATCTTTATAGTTTCCTAGCTCATTGGAGCTAAAGCCAAAATCGGTAAATAAGGGTTCACGGTGACACGTTTCGCAGTGCAATCGGAAGAGCTCTAAGCCTCGCAATTCAGACTCATTGAATACAGAGGGGTCTTTAAGAAAGGCATCGTATTTACTACTAGCTGATAGGATATTGCCTTGAAATTGAGTAAGGGCATAAAAAAAGCGTTGTGAATTAATCTCGCTGCTGCCAAAGGCCTTCTCAAACAGAACAGGATAGGCAGGCGTATTTCTCAACCTATCCATAAGTTCAGCAAGATTCATATTCATTTCCAAGGCATGGTCTATTGGGCCAAAGGGTTGTAATTCAAGGTGATTAATGCCCCCATCCCAATTGAAATGTGGGTGCCATGCCAAATTGAAAACAGGCGTTGCATTTCTTGTGCCTTGCAAACCCTGAAAACCTGTGCTTACTGCTACATTGTGATCGGCAAAGGCATGCACCTGAGCATGGCATGAGCCGCAGGAAACGCTGCTATCTCTTGACAAGATGTTGTCGTAAAACAGCTTTCGGCCTAGTTCAAAACCCTCACGCGTAATGGGATTGTCTTTAAAATCATATACCGGAGCAGGAAAATGAGCAGGAGGATTCCAAGTCATTGTGTTTGGATCTTCAAGCTGCACTGCATCTGTAGTACAGGATACAATTAAAAAGACCCCGAGAAAGCAAATCAATAAATTCTTCATCAGAGTGTATAGAAATACATGTTGGGATAAATTCTACCCCAACATGTATGTACATTTTTAATTATGAACGTGATCAAACCTAAAACCACCAGCAAAATTGCTTGCTAAGGTCGAAGCATTTGCTCCAGGCATGTGTACTCTGTTCATGTCTGCTAAGCTAATACCTCCATGCCAAAAGCGAGCGGCATTAACCATGATGTGTACAGAGTTGCTTGAGTTAGACTGTAAGCTTAATAAGCTTTGACCAAAATCATGGTTTACCTCACGTTTCGCTTTATTGGCACCTGTAAAACCTCCAAGGTGATAAACGAAGTTTTCTGTAGGCGAAGAAGGAGAATTTCCTTCCGCTTTTACAAAAATATAACCCGTGTTCCAAGACCAAAACATGCCCTCAGCGGGGTCTAGAGCTCCTGTTTGAGCCCCACTGGTATTGCGGGCGCTATCTACACCTAGGGTGTATTTCACTCCTTTGTACTCACCTACAGGCACATTTTTGATGGTAAGATTGGTTTTGTCTGGATTAGATGCATCTACAATGTAGTAGCTTTCTGTTTCAGCCCATTCGCTGCCATCTTGCCTTACAAATACCACATTGCTTACGTAGTAACGCAAAGTAGTAAAGGTGATTTCTTGATCGGTAAGCGGGTGGCTATATTGAGTACCTATTTCAAAGGCAGGACCATTAGGCCCCCAAATATGTTCAAATTTGAGTACTACATCTTTTGAAGTAGCAGGTGGTGTATTGTCTTTTTCGTCTTTTTCGCACGATGTAAATGTTAGGGCTAATAAACTAAGCCCCATAAGAAAAGAATAAAATCTCATGATAAATGTTTTTAAATTTAATTTTTTTAATACAAAAAGTAGACTGTTATCAGTCTATAAGAGCTAATTTAATGAAAATCAAATTAAAAAACGAGGTGGTTTTTCAAGCTTTTGGCCTTCGGCATCGCTGTAATGTGCCAAATAAAGTGTTGAATTTCTCTCGTAAAAAAAATCAGTTTTTGGGGTGTTTAAAACAAAATCAGGAATAAGCGCACTGATCAAAAAGCTAAGCGTTTCAGCAGGCAGATTGGGCTTTTCAGGTTGATTTTGGTCTTTTTGTTGTATTTCTTGACTGAATTTGCAGAGTCCGTTACATTGAAGTTCTTCTTTTTCTTTGTTTTCGCACTGCGATACATACTCTTGATAATGCTGT
>CAYZUZ010000062.1:0-6779 GCA_964481795.1 uncultured Cryomorphaceae bacterium | reverse complement strand
AAACTCAAGGTGCGACAACCCTTGCAAAAAATCATGGTTCCTGCACTTAATGAAGATTTGGCCCTAAGAATTGAAAAAGTAAAAGAATTAGTGCTCGCTGAGGTCAATGTAAAAGAGTTGGAAATACTCAGAGATGTAGCAGGAAGGATTGTAAAAAAAGTAAAACCCGACTTTAAAAAACTGGGTGCTAAGCTAGGCAAAGCCATGAAAGAGGCAAGCCAAATCATAGCGGGGCTTAGTCAGGAGCAAATACAAGATTTTGAGTCAAAAGAAAATTTAGAACTCAAACTAAGTACAGGAGTAGTAACAATTGGAATAGATGAGGTAGAAATTTTAACAGACGATATACCCGGCTGGTTGGTTATCACCGAGCGCGGACTTACTGTAGCTTTAGATATTACTCTTAATCAAGAGCTTATACAAGAAGGTGTAGCCCGCGAACTCATCAATCGGATACAAAATATTCGCAAAGACAGCGGATTGGAAGTAACTGATAGAATTACTGTTTACCTCACTAAAGATGAAAGTTTAGAAGCGGCCGTTGCCTTTAAAAAGGAATATATTCAAGCTGAGATTTTAGCTAACAATATTCTATTTGACAACAGCATTCAAGGCGAACTGCTTGACATGGACGACATTCAAGTTCAGGCAAAAATTGAAAAAGTGTAATACTAGATAAGCTGCCTTTACAATGAGGCAGCTTTTTTTTTAATACTCCCTATCCATCACCAAAGCTGCCATGCGCTTAAGTGGTTGTTTGTACTCTTCTGGCACTTGTATTTGATCCAAAAGATTCAATGCTTTTTTATAATAATTATCGGATTCTTTTTGTATTGCCTCCACAGCTCCTGTGGCTTTAAAAATCCCTTTGACGGCTTCAATCTTCATTTCTGAATCTTCTTTTTTGGCAAACCAATTTTTTAACTCGAGCTGGGTAGCTTGATCGCCTAGCTCAAGTGCGAGGATATACAACAGCGTTTTTTTATTGGCCAAAATATCACCTCCCACCTGCTTGCCAAAGGTTTCAGGATTGCCAAAGGCATCCAAATAATCGTCTTTAATTTGAAAAGACACACCCAAATTATACCCAAATTCATAGGCCAATTCCAGATCAATACCCTCTGCCTCACCTGCAATGGCTCCTAGCCTTACCGCACAACCAAGCAATGCAGAGGTTTTTTTTCCAATCATGGTAATGTATTCCTCCTTAGTAACCTGCTCTCTGGTTTCAAAATTCATATCCATCATCTGACCTTCGCATACATCCAAAGCCATTTGATTAAAGGTAGATAGTAAAAGTGGAATTTTTTGAACGTCAGATTTTACCAACTCATCATAGGCCTTAATGAGCATGGCATCGCCTGATAAAATAGCTACAGTATCGTTCCACTTTTCGTGCACGGTAGCCTTACCTCTGCGCAAGGGTGCTTTATCCATAATATCATCATGCATCAAACTAAAATTGTGAAACAACTCCACTGCAAGTGCCTGTGGCAGCGCTTTGTGAGCAGGTTTGCTAAACATTTCGCAACCGAGCAAGGCAATTATAGGTCTGATTCGTTTACCTCCTAAGGAAAGTATATATGTCATTGGAGTGTAGAGATTCTCAGGCTCTTGACCCGGTCTGAACTTGTTTAAATACTCAGAAAACAGTTGATATTGAGGGATAAAAAATTCCATGAAAATAATTGAAATAAATGAAAAGGTATTGGGCAAATTTAACCCACACTTATGGCATACAAAGCCCTACCACGATTGTTTAATCAACACGCTCAAAACAAAATATTTTTATGATGGCAAAGTGATTTTTAGCAATTTTATTACACAATAAAAAGACCATTCAGCAAAAGAAAATCATAGCTTAACACAAGAAGCTTCGATAATACAACTTTGATTACTTAATTTGCAGCGTTTTACAATGAATAATTTCAACATGTCAGAAAAAAGAGTTTTTGAGCAAATTCAAGCAAACCATAATCGAGGAAAAAAGATGATGGCTATGCTCATAGACCCTGACAAACAAGAGGTTGCACAGCTTTTACAGTTGATAGAAAAGGCCAATGTGCATGGCTTGGATTATTTTTTCATTGGCGGTAGTTTGTTATACAAAGACCACCTCAACGAAACCCTCGACCTGTTAAAAAGTAATTCCAACATACCCACGGTATTGTTTCCGGGAAGTGTGATGCAGGTAAATCCAAAAGCCGATGCCTTGTTATTTATATCGCTTATATCGGGTCGCAATCCTGAATTATTGATAGGCACCCATGTAATTGCTGCACCTTACTTGCGTCAATCAGGCATAGAAACCATAGCCACAGGCTACATGCTGATAGAAAGTGGCCGCATGACTACGGCACATTACGTATCGGGATCTATGCCCATACCTAGCAACAAACCTGAAATAGCCGCTTGTACTGCCATGGCAGGCGAAATGCTTGGCCTCAAAATAATGTACTTAGATGGTGGCTCAGGTGCCGATGTACCCGTAAGTGCGGCAATGATTCAAGAAGTACGCAAATCTGTAAGCACACCCATCATAGTAGGTGGTGGCATTAAAACCGTGCACGATGCTCGCACGGCCCTTGATGCCGGTGCCGATATAATAGTGGTAGGCAACTCGCTAGAAACGCAACCCAATCTATTGGAAGAACTGTTGGCTGAGGTGAAGGGTTTTGTTCCTGTATCTTAGCAAAAACTGATTTAATGAAGTATCTTGTAGTAGGCCAGGGTATTGCAGGCACTGCCATTGCATTTACCCTATTACAAAAAGGCCATTCGGTAAAAATATACCGCAATACCGAATACCCGGCAGCCTCTTATGTAGCCTCAGGACTTTGGAATCCTGTGGTGCTCAAGCGTATGAACTTGGTGTGGAAAGGCTTGGAAATGGAAGCACTTTTGAAAGATTTTTACACACAACTTCAAGAATATACCCAAGCGAAATTCTACTTCCCACAACCTATATTACGTTTATTACACAGCGCAGGAGAGGCCAACGATTGGATGGCTAAAAGCAGCGAACCCAGCTGGGAAAACATCCTATTAACCCCATTACAAACAGCCCCTGCACAGCTCCATACGCCTTTAGGTAAAATGGGAGAACTTCAAAAAACAGGCTGGGTACATACCACCGTCATGCTGGATGCTTTTTATCAAAAAACACTGGCCGACCAAGTCTGTATTTCCGAAAAATTTGACTACAACATTCTGGAAATATACAAAGGCAATGTAGCCTACTTAGGAGAGCCTTTTGATGCCATTATTTTTGCAGAAGGCACTTATGCCAAAGACCACAATCCCTTTTTTCCGAAGGATGTATTCAGGGCTACTAAAGGGGTGGTACTTACAGTTAAATGTCCTGATTTACAAATGGATAAAATACTGCATTTTGCACATTTTGTAATTCCTATGGGCAATGATACTTACCGCTTGGGAGCCACCTACGATTGGAAAAACTTAGATACGCAGCCCCATGCTGAGGCTGTAGACGAATTGATGCAAAGTTTGAGCGAAATACACACAGGTAAAATAGAATTGATGAGTGCCGCTGCAGGAATAAGGCCCAATACCAAAGACAGGAAAGCTTTGGTAGGAAGCCACCCTGAGTTTTCAAATATGTTTTTCATCAATGGATTGGGCAGTAGAGGCATTTTGATGGCGCCCTTTTTAGTGAATGAATTGCTTGAACACATTTTTACTGGAGCTCCTATTACTCCAGAAATAGATGTAAAAAGATTTTTTAAATAATGTAATAATATTGCTACTTTGCGTTACTGAATTAGCAATTTAAAAATAAGCTGTATGCATAAGATTTTTATGGTTTTGTTTGTTTTCGCAAGCTCAATTTCAATGATTGGACAAGGCCTACCTAGAAAATGGAGTGGCTTGAGTATAGCCCCGCAATTGTCTTACAGACACCTTGCACCCGCTGATGATACTGATTTTACAGAAAAGTTTATTAAAGATATCAATGAAATGACCACGCCCTTTGTATCAGGAAGATTAGGCGGATTCATGGGATTTAGATTTACTAGAAACTTGGGTTTTGAAATGGGTTTACAATATTCCTATCACAATTATAAATTTCAATTTGAGCCACGTTTTCCTGATGAAATAGATCCAAACTTTGGCTTTGTAATAAATAATGGTAATCGTGTTTATACTTCTTATGCTCATTTTCATCAGATCATGCTGCCCTTAAAATGGGTATTTTCACCTTCGAATAGAAAAATCAATTTTACGGGTAGTTTTGGTGTGTCACCAGGTATTTTTATCGATTCTCATAGTCATTCTATTTTAAAATTGGGCGATACTGAAAAGGTGAAAAATTCATCAAGCACCGACATTTTTGAGCAGCGTTTTCAATGCGATGTCCATGTGTCTATGGGTTTGAGTTTTCGGCTTCCACGATTCAGTGTTTTAAGAATAGAGCCCATATTTCAATATGGAATGGTATCTATAGAAAAATTAAAAACAGAACGTTTAATAAGAACAAGACTGTGGAGTACTGGTGTCCAATTTTCATATATCCAGCCAATTTTATAAGTTAAATTTTTCATATTCATAAAAACGAAAATTGCCACCTTCTGGAGGCAGCAATTTTCACTTGGGATTGGTCATTTAAGACAGTTGTTTTTCTAAGGCAAATAGGATAACCCGTGTTTGGTTTTCCAAAGAAAATATTTTTCAAAAAGAACCTTATTGAAATCGCCTAGTAAGTTGGGAATCATTATGGCAAAAGCTCTGGGCTTAAACAGTTTATTACCTAAAATAATCACCTCTTTATTGCCTGCATCCATCACACAAATAGCTGGAATATCACCCCATTTTTTGGCCTTTAATTTTTGATTTCCACGAAACACACGCGCTATGTTTTCAGCAGCTATTTTACCTGTTTCATCGCTCGGGTAGCCTGTTTTTGGACTTCCAAATGGTACTTTACCAGGTTCAAAAGGAGCTTTTACATCTACTGCAATGCCGGCAGCCCATACATTGGGGTATTTGAGGTGCTGATAGGTATCGGCTACTTGGATATAGCCTGCGGGAGTTGCCTCCAGCTTTGGCGAATTTTTAACCAACTCTACCCCTACAAAAGGTGGCATAAGCATGGTAAAATCAGAAGGCAATACCTCTCCGCTATCTAAAACAACCTCTTTTTCTCGCACTTCTTTTATAGCGGTTTCTTTTCTGAATTTAATATCAAACATCTTGAAAAAAGTGTTGAGCATGGTTTCGGCACCCGTCATGCCATCAATTCCAAAGTGCCCTATGTAAGTTTCTGGTGTAACCCAAGTAAGCTCCACTTTTTTGCGAATTTTTTGCTTGCGCAGCCAAGTATCCATATTGAACAAAAACTCATATGCAGCGCCCATACAGCCCGCACTTTGAGTGGCTCCAATTACAATAGGTCCCGGATTTTTTACAAATTCATCCAGCTTTTTGCGGGTTGCCATGGCTCCATCAGGTGTTCCTATGTAATAAGCAAACTCTTTGAGCCCCGGCACAATACTGAAATCGACCTTAGGACCAGTAGCCATTACCAAATGACCGTATTGAAAATCGCCTTTTGATGTTTTTACAACCTGAGTGTCAGGGCCTATTTCCAATGCATCCGCTTGTATAAATTCCACCCCTTTTTTTACAAAAATTTCATTTCTATTCAAGGTGATGTCCTTCACATTTCGCCTGCGAAAAGGCACCCAAATCAAGGAAGGAATAAAGGTGAAAACGGGAGATTTATCAATAACCAAAACCTCTACCTCGTTTTTTAATTTTCGCTTGAGCTCTAAAGCAGCGGTCATTCCTGCAAAGTTGCCGCCTATTACAATTGCTTTCATGTTTGATTGATTTTGTAAGGCTAAATTATTAATATACAAATAGATATATAGTAACTTACATCACATAAATACATGATTTACATCAGTTTTTTGCCATTGTAATAACCCAAAAGAAAGCCCCCTTAAAGCTGCCAACTCACACAGTGCAGCAAGCCATAATGCTTGGCTAGCGTGGTGCTCAATACAGGTATTAATAAGTGATTAGGAAAATACGAGCTTAGTAATGACATTGCTTTTTTATCGTCGTGTAACCCAAAAACAGGTACAAAAAGGCGTGAATTATGCATCAAATAATTCAAATAAATACCTGTAGCATCGTTGAAATCTTGGTTTTGATAAGGATTGTATGTGAGCTCATTTACCTGCAAACCATCGGCTTGTAAAGTTGCCCTGAGCGACTGAGCAAAATTCTTATCTGAAGTTCTGTATTGATTCATTAAAACAGATTGTTCGTTTATGAACCGCACATATCCATCTGCATGGCCCAAAACATCTCCTTTTTCATAGGGAATAATAATCAAATGATTGATTGCTAGCGTATTCTTTAGCTCTTCTTCCAATTGTGATTCTGTGATGTTACGGTTTTCTTCAAATATTTTACAAGTCAATATGGCTTTGTTTTGGTGTAAAATAACATTGCCACCATCGAGATTAATATTTGATTCCAATACCTGTAATCCCAAAGATTTTGCTATGTGATTTACCTCTGAAATAGATTTTCTTCCTGTAGCATTTTTCATCAAATAATCAGGTTGGTAGCGAAATTTCACATACACACCTTCGGAATTGCGCACTGGCATAAAATCGCGAAGCCAAACATCTTTTGTGTTGTACACAAATTTGTATTCTATTTGATTATTGAAGAGTAAAAAAGAAAAATCCCTCCAAAAGTGAGGGAATTTTACGGGAAGAAGGTGGGAAAAGTAAAGATGCTTATGC
>CAYZUZ010000061.1:0-6822 GCA_964481795.1 uncultured Cryomorphaceae bacterium | reverse complement strand
GATCAATTGCCCATTTTACCTACAGTTTCTATCAATTATAGTTTTTAAATGCGCAACCTTATTAAAGATCAATTCGCCTTTAATTCCTAAATATAGGTAAAGCTTATATCTATTGGCGAGTACTTTTGTGCCACAAAGTAAATCAATCAAAAAACCTTTTAAATACATTGAAAAATGAATTCATTTGACGTAATCATAATAGGCTCTGGGCCAGGTGGATATGTAGCAGCCATCCGCTGTGCGCAATTGGGAATGAAAACCGCACTCATCGAAAAATACAATTCCTTGGGTGGTACCTGCCTCAATGTAGGTTGCATACCTTCCAAAGCGCTTTTAGATTCTTCTGAGCATTTTCACAACGCCCATGCCAACTTCAAAGAGCATGGCATTGAAATCAACGAGCCCAAAGTGAATATGCCACAAATGATACAACGCAAGCGCAAAGTGGTAGAAACTACCGTAGATGGCATCAAATTCTTAATGAAAAAAAATAAAATTGAGGTTTTTCATGGCCTAGGTTCTTTTGTAGATGCGCATACCATTCAAATTCAAGGCACTGAAACCCTTCAAATAAAAGGTGACAAAATCATTATAGCTACTGGTTCAAAACCCAGCAGTTTACCCTTTATTACCTTAGATAAAGAAAGAATCATCACCTCTACAGAAGCCCTTGAATTGCAAGAAGTTCCTAAGCATATGATCGTGATTGGAGGTGGCGTAATTGGCCTAGAATTGGGCTCTGTATATTCGCGTTTGGGAGCTGAGGTAAGTGTGGTAGAATATATGGACAGAATTATTCCCGTGATGGACAGTGCTATGAGTAAGGAATTGACCAAAGTACTTAAAAAACAAGGCGTTAAATTCTATTTAAGCCACAAAGTAAACCAAGTAGAACGCAAAGGCGATGAAGTAAGCGTAACAGCACTGAATACTAAAAATGAAGAGGTTACACTTACAGGCGATTACTGTTTGGTAAGTATAGGGCGCAAACCCTACACCGATGGGTTGAACCTAGAAGCAGCTGGATTATCAACAGATGAACGAGGACGCATACCTGTAAACCATCACTTACAAACCCAAGTATCGCATATTTATGCCATAGGCGATGTGGTAAAAGGCGCCATGCTTGCCCACAAGGCCGAGGAAGAAGGTGTATTTGTGGCCGAAGTATTGGCTGGAGAAAAACCTCATATCGATTATAATCTGATTCCCAATGTAGTATATACGTGGCCTGAAGTGGCTAGTGTAGGCAAAACCGAGGAAGAATTAAAAGCGGAAGGTACACCCATTAAAATAGGTAGTTTCCCCATGAGGGCATTAGGACGTTCGCGCGCTAGTGGCGATACCGATGGATTGATAAAAATCATTGCACATGCCGATACCGACGAAGTGCTAGGCGCACACATGATTGGTGCCAGAGCCGCAGACCTGATTGCAGAGGCGGTAGTAGCCATGGAATTTAGAGCAAGCGCTGAAGATATCAGCCGTATGTCGCACGCACACCCTACCTACGCTGAGGCGGTAAAAGAAGCCGCCCTAGATGCTACAGGTAAAAGAGCCTTGCATATGTAAAAACCACGAAAAGAAAAATAAAAAAGCCGCTTGAAATCCGATCAAGCGGCTTTTTTTATGTTTTAAGTTGAACCGAAAATTCAATTCATGGCTATAAAGCACGTAATAAAAAAATTAAACCCCAACAAATCAAAGAATTGAAGGGGTTTAACTCACTATGAAAACAAAACTGTGCGGATGAAGGGACTCGAACCCCCACGCCTCACGGCACTAGATCCTAAGTCTAGCGCGGCTACCAATTACGCCACATCCGCTTTTGGGGCTGCAAATATAATGGCATAATTTCGTTTATAGAAATACTTTTGTAAAATAATTTTAATCTTCGCTCCCATTACCTTTACACCTTAATTTTCAAGCCTTATGATAAGTTTAGACCCAAAAGACCTCAGCCCAATGGAGGTCCAAAATCACTTGCAACATGCTATAGCACCCAGACCCATTGCCTTGGTAAGCACCATCAGCAAAGAAGGAGACATCAATCTGAGTCCTTTTAGCTTCTTCAATATTTTTAGCAGCAATCCTCCTATTGTCATTTTTTCGCCAGCCCGCAGGGTACGCAACAACACCACGAAAGACACCTTGCAAAATGTCATTGAAACCCGCGAAGCAGTGGTCAATGTAGTCAATTTTGACTTGGTACAGCAAACCTCACTTTCCTCTACTGAATATCCGGCAGGCGTCAATGAATTTATAAAAGCGGGCCTTACTGCTATTCCATCCGATTTGATCAAAGCTCCACGAGTAGCCGAATCGCCCGTGCAATTGGAATGTGTGGTAAATGATATCATAGCCTTGGGCAGCGAAGGAGGAGCCGGAAATTTGGTCATAGCTGAGGTAAAACGCATTCATATAAACCCAGAAATAATGACAGATGAGGGCAAAATAGACCAACATAAGATAGATTTGGTAGCCCGATTGGGAGGCAATTGGTATGCAAGAGCCTCCGGACAGGCATTGTTTGAGGTAGAAAAACCCATCGCAACACTAGGTATAGGAGTAGATGCCATACCCGCTGTAATAAAAGATAGCAATATTTTCAGTGGCAATGATTTAGGTATGCTTGGAAATATAACACACCTCCCCGAAATAGAGGAGGTAAACGATATGCGTCAATCAGGAGCATACCATGAAGTGAGTAGTCAAGTATCCGACGGATATGAGCTGCGCGAAAAACTTTTTAGCAAAGCAAAAGAAATGCTTGAAAACGGACAAATCCGACAGGCGTGGGCATTACTTTTGTGCGACGAATTAACTAAAAAATCAATTTATGGAACTAGAAGGTAAAGTAAAAGTGATAGGTGCTGAGCAAAATATAAGCGACAGACTAAGCAAACGTGAGCTGGTAATCACCACATTAGAAAATTATCCACAACACATTAGCATAGAATTTATCAATGATAAAACCAGCTTGCTCAATAGCCTAAACATCGATGATCACATCAAAGTAGGCATCAATATCAGAGGTAGAGAATGGACAGATAAAACTGGCCAGGTAAAATATTTTAATTCAATTGCCGGCTGGAAAATAGATAAAGTGGCTGCCGCTTCTGTACCTCCACAAAATAATTATCGTTCTGAAACAGTGGGCACCCCGCCACCTATGCCTCCTATGGAAGCCTTGGAAGACGATGACTTACCATTCTAAAAATTATTACGTTTTTTATAACAGAAAACTGGTTTTAAATTATTAAAACCAGTTTTTTTTGTAAATAATTATAAAAAATAGGCTCAGATATAAAATTGCAAGTATCACTTTTACAGCTTGATTAAAAATAATACTTTTGACAACTAAACCAAAAAAAACCAAATTATATGTCGTTAATAAAAGAGTTCAAATCCTTTGCAATAAAAGGTAACGTGGTAGACCTGGCCGTGGCTGTAATTATAGGTGGTGCCTTTGGCAAAATAGTAAGCTCCTTTGTAGCCGATGTATTGATGCCCCCCTTAGGGTTATTGCTCGGTGGTATTGATTTTAAAGAGTTCAAAATCACATTGAAAGAAGCTACAGAAGGTGTTGAAGCCGTAACATTAAATTATGGTGCGTTTCTTCAAAATGTATTTGACTTCACCATCGTAGCATTTGCTATTTTTATGATGATCAAGGGAATCAACGCATCCAAGAAAAAAGAAGCTGCTGCTCCAGCTACTCCACCCGCGCCCCCTGCACCTAGCAATGAAGAAGTTTTATTAGCAGAAATTAGAGATTTACTTAAAAATAAGTAGAACAACTTACTGACTAAAAAAATACTTTACAGAAAAAACCAATTCAAAAAACCACCTAAATCTATATTTTAAAAATAGGAATAGGTGGCTTTTTTTTTCTAATCTAAAATGAAGGGTTGTGCATACCCTTGATAAATTAATGATTAAATAGCTGAATTTTTGTTTTTTTAAACATTCTAGTATTTTGATCAATCACCGATTTGAAAGCTCTTTAGCCTTTCAATAAAAAAACTAAAGTTTCCCAATTGATTACAGTATTCACATGAATCAAAAGGGAAACTCTAGCTAAAAAATATACTAGTTGATTAGTACAACTTAGTTAAATAGATATCTCAATCCTATTTGTGCAGACCAAACTTGGCTTATGTTAAATATCGGACGTGTAGAAGCCTCAGGAAACTCAGTAGTACCTGATACATAGTTGGCTGTAAATCTTGGGGAACCATTTGCATCTACGCCTGCATATCTCAATAATTGTCTGTTGGTGGGTTCTTGCTGAACGCCCCATTCATTATTAATCATGTTGCCAATGTTAAGCATATCAAAAGTAAGTTGCAGTTTGTGCTCTTTAAATCTTTCAATTTTTAAATCATAAAGCAATCTTAAATCAAATCTGTGTAACCAAGGTAAAGTGGCTCCGTTGCGCTCAGCAATACCACCTCTGTTGCTGCTCAAGTAATCATCTTGATTGATAAATGCATCCAAAGCTTCCCATTGTTGAGCTGCTGTTGCTATTATATTATTATCTGCATCTACAATATTGATCAAATTAATTTCTGATGCTTCGTTAGGTATATACATAAGTCTTTGCTGACCATCACCAATATTACCTGAATAAGTATAGCTGTATCTTCCAGCTTCGCCACCAATGTATAATAATGATGCAGTAAAGCCAGCTATGCTATATGATACATTGCCAATCAATCTATTAGGTTGATCGAATCTTGTGTAGCTAATCTCAGGATTATTTCTATCCTCAGTAACTACGCCCGACCACAATGAAGCTGCTTGTGAGCCTGCTTCCAATCCATAATCGCGTGCACGACTTCTGGTATATGCAATCATGGTAGATAAAACATGATCTCTCTTCATTACATTTGAAAACACAAAGTCTTTTCGCAGTTGGGCTGTAACTGAGTAATAGTCTCCATTAGAAGCGGCATTGGTGAGTAAGAATGCATCATTAAATTGACCAGGGAATGATGCTGATGTACCAGTCCAGTAACCTCTAGTATCGCCATTTCCACCTACCTCTGTCCACTGTCTTTTACCGGTATCCGACAAGGCCACGTTTACTGAAATTGGCGTATTGATGTCACGAGAATAAATACCCTCAATAGTAAAGAAAGTGTTATTTCCTAAATCATAATCAGCAGCAAGGTTTGCTCTAAAAATAGTAGGCAGTTTGAAGTCTTCATCCGTTAGATTGACAGCTCTTGTAACTTGAGCTTCAAGATTTTCGGTGCTAGGACGGTAAGCAGTCACATCTGATTTAAATCCGTCCCACTCAGGATTGCCATTGGTTCCCCACTGTGCAGGGTTTGAAATTCCATAACCTCCCCTTGTTACTCCATTGGCATTAACTTGGTTACTTACCCATACAAATGGAAATCTACCTGAAAAGATACCTGCTCCACCTCTAATTTGTAGTTTATTGTTCTCAAGCGGATTCCAGTTGAATCCAAATCTTGGAGAAAAAATAGGATTCACATTAGGTAAAGAAGATACATCTACAGGTAGTGAGTCACCGGTAAGAGGATTAAATACACTAAACGCCTCGAGCTTTTCATTGCGAGGCAAATTACCAGGATAGAATGGCATATCTACTCTTAAACCAGCTGTTACTGTAAGTTGGTCATTTACTTGGTACTTATCTTGAATATAAACACCTGCTTGCGAAAAGTTGATAGCATCTACTGGAGGGTTGCTGCTTCCATCAAAAGCATAACCTTGAGCAAAGGCATCTGGTAAAACTGATTTATCTTGCTGAATTACAGACCTATAAAAATCATCATAACTATTATAACGATAAAAACCATTAAATGTTGGGTTAAATGCATTTTGAAAAGTCATGTACTCAAAGTTGAAACCCGCTGTCATGGTATGCTTACCCAAGAAGTAAGTTAGGTTATCTGTTATATTGATTACTCTGTTTTCCAATAGGTTACCTACCGAAAATAATTCATTACCCATAGACATGTAGTACAACAAATTATTAGAAGCATCTGGCTCCAATACTTCAATAAATGGAAATAATTGCTCATTAGGGATACCTCTTCTTGGGTCGGTAATAGAAGTGAAGCCCACGTTGAAACTATTGGCCATTTTGGAAGAAATAGTACTATTGAGTTCAGCAACTATTGAAGTAATATTTCTGCTGTTATTGTAATCACTATTTCTGAAGTTCATGGCTTCAATGCCCGTTCTATTTGTGTTTCTGAATCTCAATGAACCTGGCAGATATCTCAATGAATTTCCATTGATTTGGATATCTTGTAGAGATGAAAAGTTATTGATACGGATGAATGCTTTGTTGCGTTTGTTGATGTTGTAATCCAACCTAAAGTTGAGTCGTAAAGCATTGCTATTGAATTGTTTGCCTTCATATTCTCCTGCCTCATATCCATACAAGGTATTCAATTGATTTCTTACATCATCCAATCTGCTAGCAGGAACCCTTGAAACGGTTAATCCATCTGGATCAAGACCTGGTCTTGAAGCTCTGCGTGGATCGCCTGGGTTGATTTTATCTTCAAACTCGGCACTGAAAAAGAAAAATAATTTATCTTTCTTAATAGGGCCACCCACTCTTGCTCCAAATATTCTATTTCTAGAATCATCAATAACCAATTCGTTGCCAGCTACGGTAGTACCAGTAAGGCTTTGATTGCGGAAGAAAGTATATGCAGAACCTTCAAATACGTTGGAACCAGATCTTGTAATCGCATTTACGTTAGCCCCTGTAAAACCAGCCTGACGAACGTCGAAAGGCGCTAAGTTTACTTGAATTTCTTCTATTGCATCAAT
>CAYZUZ010000060.1:0-6847 GCA_964481795.1 uncultured Cryomorphaceae bacterium | reverse complement strand
AGCGAATATTTCTGTGTTTATCGTTATTATTCTGCTCAATTTATTTTCTTTTTTCTTACAGCTACCCATAAACAAATGGGCACTAAAATTTATTGCCTTACCCACCGATTTACTCACCTTCCTTACCCGTCCGTGGACTTTGGTCAGTTATATGTTTCTACATGAAGGCTTTTTTCATTTGCTTTTTAATATGCTGTGGCTTTTTTACGGTGGGATGATATTCAAAGAGTTTATGGGCGCCCGCAGATTGTTGGGCACTTACCTATGGGGCGGTTTGGCAGGCGGCTTACTTTACATGATTATGTACAACATCATGCCCATATTTAGCGATGTAGTTTCCACCTCTACCAACCGTGGTGCCTCAGCAGGTGTAATGGCTGTAATTATAGCTGCGGCTACTTATGCTCCTAATTATGTGGTTCGCTTGTTTTTTGTGTTGGATGTAAAGCTTTGGGTGATTGCCGCTTTATCTGTACTGCTCGATTTGATGAATATTCCACAAGGCAATGCCGGTGGCCATATTGCGCATTTGGGCGGAGCTATATTTGGTTATTTGATGGTAAAAAATTTGCGCAATGGCAAAGACCTCACCGAGGGTATTTTATCCATAGTTGACTCCATAGAAAACTTTTTTACACAAAAAAGAACCCCATTAAAAAAGGTACATGTGAATAAATCAGGTTCCTTTATACCCTCTGCCAAACAACAAGCCGCTCAAAATGAGCAACAAAAACTAAATGAAATTCTAGATAAAATAAACCGATCGGGGTACGATAGCTTGAGTAAGGAAGAAAAGGATTTTTTATTTAATATTGGCAAGAATTAAGTACGCTTTTCTATGTCAACCCAAAGACTGAGTTTTCTCTCAAAAATTTTATTTGCGGTAAACAGTTTATTTGCCATGCTACTGGTTTTGAGCTACGGTGCCTATTGGATACCTCCCACCGTATTTGGTATTTTTTCATTTTTGAGTTTGGCTTATCCCTTTTTATTGCTTGTCAATATTCTATTTGCATTGTTTTGGATACTCAGACTTAGGAGGCAAGCACTTCTTTCCGTCGTAAGTATTTTATTGGGATTTTTTCAACTAAAAACCATCATAAACTATAAAAATACAGTAGAGTATCCCGAAAAAACCATTAAGGTGATGACCTACAATATTCGGATGTTCAACTTTTACTCTTGGCTCCCTATGGATGGTGTACCTACTCAAATAGAGGATTTTGTGTATCAAAAGTTTCCTGATGTAGTTTCTATGCAGGAATATCTGAAATTAAAAGAACCATTAAGATTCAGCAACTTACCACACAAGTATGAATTTTTTACCAACAAGAGCCAGAATTTTGGCTTGATGATAGCCAGCAGATTTCCTTTTATTAAAAAAGGCGTAGAATACTACAACGACGAGAAAAAGGAAAACAATGCCTTTATTTATGCCGACATCAAAATAGGTAGTGATACACTGAGGATTATCAATTGTCATTTAGCCTCCATAAGTCTTGATAATAGCGATTACTTTCTGCTTGAATCGCCTGAAAATGCCGAGGGAGAAAGCATTAAAAACGGACTTAAAATCATTATTAATAAAATCCAAAAGGCTTTTGAAATGAGAACTGCTCAAATCAGACAAATACAAGAATTTGTAGAAAATAGCCCCTACCCCATCATACTCACTGGCGATTTTAATGATACACCTAGCAGCTACGCCTATTGGAAAATGACACGCAAACTCAAAGATAGCTTTCGCAATACACCTCCCTTAAAAACGAAAACTTACATTCGCAGCCATTTTCCTTTTCGTATAGATTACATTATGCACAGCAAAGAGATGAAAACTGTACAATATGAAATTGTAAGAGAAACTCTCAGCGACCATTACCCTGTAATGGCAGAAATAGCTTATTGACATACCTAGGCTAAATCTTTCCCTTTTCTTTTATAGTTGCGGGATTCAAATATGCCAAGTACGTGATTTTAAATAAATTAAATACAAATAAAGAAGATTTATCAGAGGTTAAATGGTCAATCATTTTATCTTTTGCCCAACTAAAAAATCCTGCCCCTAAGGATCTAAAGGTAGAAATTCGATTGTACATCGCAAAGAGTTTTACCTCCTCATCTACCCGGCCATAAGCGATCAAACGTGCTAAATTTTCTACGGCTTCTTTTGTTTTTTCGAGGTACTCAGCATTGCTATCATTTACTACATGAAATGCAGGATTATCTATATGCTGAATCCTGGCAAAGGCATATTTCAAATCGCGCCCCATCATGGTATCCTCATGCCCATAGCCTTGTATTTCGTTGTAAATGGGCATTTTCAAATACAAGCTCCTGTTTATCATCAAATTGAAACAAGTAAAATGTGCATACGGATTTTGATTGCGCTGCATAGCTGTTTTTTGTTCGGCCTTGATGCCATATAAATACCTCAAGCTGTGTACATTGCTGCCCTCAGCTTTGTAGGCTACGCCACCACATACTACCTGAGGTTCCTGCAAAAATTCGGTCCATTTTTTTAAAAACCCCTCTGAAACAACGGCATCTTGATCCAAAAAAAGTATGCGCTCATATTGAGCTGCTTGCGCAAGTGCATCGCGATTGCCCCTTCGTTGCAAGTTGGCTTTGTTGATGCTGTAGCGCACTCGATCATCCCAGGTTTCTTTTACTTTTTGATAGTCTAGTTGCTGCCCTTCTCCATCGTCAAAACAAATGATTTCAAATAGGAGCGAGCATTGCTTTGCTTGCTGATATAATTGGCCAATCAACTCAGCTGGAAAAAAATTGTAGGCCGGTATGAGAATAGACAAGCCAGAATTTACACCCATAAAAATTTCAAATTACTGGTAAACAATTTAATAGATATGGCTAAGAGAATGATTCCGAAGGTTTTTCGAAGCACGCTGATTCCACCATTTCCCAAAACACGCTCAATACGCTCCGTATTTTTGAGCACTATATACACCAAAATCATATTGATGACTATGGATAAAAGGATATTTTCGACCTGGAATTTTGATTTTAATGAAAGTATGGTGGTCAAGGTGCCCGCACCAGCTATCAGCGGAAAAGCAATAGGAACAATGCTAGCCGTACTCGGATTTTCCTCCTTGTAAATACGGATGCCCAAAATCATTTCTAATGCCAAAAAGAACAAAACAATGCTGCCCGCTACTGCAAAGCTGTGCACATCTACTCCCAAAATACCCAACAAGGCTTCACCTATAAATAAAAAGGCGATCATGATGCCTAAGGCCGCTATGGATGCCTTTTCCGATTGTATATGACCTACTTTTTGCCGAAGGCTTACAATGATGGGAACCGATCCGAAAATATCAATTACAGCAAACAAAACCATGGTAACTGACAGTATTTCAGCAAAATTAAATGACATAAAATCGGTTTTTAAATTTGGCGCAAAAGTAGCTGTAGAATCAAGATAAAGCAGTCAATTACACTTTACTGATGTGTTAAATAAAAAAACAAAAGCGAAGCACCTTGGTCGGCTTACAAGAACAGAAAGCTCATGAATAAAAAAAACTTGGTGTTTCATGTGAACTTAGATTCATTTTTCACAAAACTTTCAAAGCAATTGGCATTACTTTCGCAAACTTAAAAATATATACAGACGTAGTTTATTACATGAAAAAACATCATATATTATTGATATTGGGTATTTTAATACTTAGCGGCATGCTATATTGGTTAAGCAGAGAAGACAGCGATGCAGGTATGCTGAAAAAACTCAAAAATGAATACGAAATGCAGTATGCCGATACGGCTGCCGTTGATAAAATTATCATCAGCGATAAAACACCCAAAACCGTAACATTAATAAAAACCCAAGAGGGTTGGATGATTGAAAACGGATTAAAAGCCCGAAAAGACGCTATAGATGTGATACTTGAAACATTACATAGGATGAGGCTTAAAAATTTTGTTCCTCAAAATGCTCGCGATAATGTCATCAGAAGAATGTCGTCGGCAGGAAAAGAAGTAGCCGTGTATGCCAATGGCAAGTTGGTTCAAAACTTTGTGGTAGGTACCGAAACCATGGATGAAATGGGAACCTACATGATGAAAGTAGGAGCCGATAATCCCTATGCGATGCACATTCCGGGTTTTAATGGATTTTTATCTACGCGATTTTTTGCCAATGAACTGCTATGGACTGATAGAACCCTATTTGGGTACGATAATTTGGATATAGCTGAAGTCACATATCAAAACAGTGAATTTCCAAATACCTCATTTGTACTAAAAAGTAAAAATCAAGGATTTGAACTTACCGATCTTTTACAAAACAAAACAGTAGAAGTAGATACTTTAAAAGCCGCCATTTATTTAGCAAGCTTTCGCACCGTTAAATTTGAAGGAGTTATTGTTGAAGATGATGATATCTGGGCAAGGCAAGATTCACTCAAGGCTTCTACCCCAGTATTTACACTCAAGGTAACACGCCAATCGGGTGCATATAAGCAGCTTACTGCATATAAAATAAAAGGTGCCGTAGAATTTGAAGAGCTCTACGGAAGGGAATATGATTTTGATCCAGACCGCGTACATGCCTTTATAAGGCAAGAAGACGGAAGAGAAATATTCGTATTGGCGCAGTATTTTGGCTTGGGTCCTAGCCTCACCACCTTACAAGAACTACAGTTGAAAAAACAATAAAAAATTTTACGAACAAGATACATTCAGATTGTACATTTAGCCACGAGAATAATATAAAGTAAAACAACATGGACGATAGTTTGCGATACGGGGATACCGACCTCGAAGAATTCAAAATACTGATACAGAAAAAATTAGAAACAGCTGAAAGTGATTTAAAATTATTGAGAGAATCTTTTGCTAACGATAAAAATAATGGTACAGACGATACCTCACCTACATTTAAAGCATTTGAAGAAGGCTCTGATACGATGAATAAGGAGGCCAATGCTCAGTTGGCCGTGCGTCAAGAAAAGTTTATTCGCGATTTAAAAAATGCCTTGCTCCGCATTGAAAATAAAACTTATGGTATATGCCGCGTATCAGGCAAGTTGATACCTAAAGAAAGATTGAGACTAGTGCCCCACGCTACATTGAGTATGGAAGCCAAAGAAGGAAAAATTAAGTAATTTGAAAAGAAATCTCTTTATCATTGCCGCCATTCTGCTTATAGATCAAGTAAGTAAGTTATGGATAAAACTCAACATGACTTTAGGTCAGGAGTATAAAATTTTTGATTGGTTTATCATTCATTTTACCGAAAACCCAGGTATGGCATTTGGCATAGAATGGGGAGGTGTGTGGGGTAAATACCTTCTTACTGGTTTTAGAATCGTAGCCTCTGTCATGATATTTATTTGGCTAAAAAACCTAAATAAACAAAAAGTGAAGCCCGTTTCTCAAGTGGCTGTTTCTTTGGTATTTGCTGGAGCAGTTGGAAATTTGATCGACTCACTTTTTTATGGTTTGATTTTTAATGAAAGTTTGATGCAGGTAGCTACATTTTTGCCACAAGAAGGGGGATATGCAGGTTTTATGCAGGGCAAAGTTGTTGATATGCTTTACTTTCCGATAATTTCAGGCTACTTGCCCCAATGGCTTCCCTTTTATGGTGGTGATTTTTTTATCTTTTTTAGACCCATTTTTAATATAGCAGATATGGCTATAAGTGTTGGTATCGGATTGATGCTTTTGTATCAAAAGGAAATTTTTAAAAACGAAGAAGATTCAAAATCAAAAGTATTGATTCATGAGGATAATCCTGTAGAGGCCAAATAAATACTTTTTTTTTAGAATAATGTATAGGAGATGGTGAATTGATTTATTTAGGAATTTTGAATATTTACCGTAGAAAAAGCCTGATTTTAAAATAGCTTAAAAAACAAAAAAGCCCGATGAAATCAATTTTCATCGGGCTTTTAATATTTTGTAAGATTGATTCTATTACTTAATCCCTCGCATCATGGATTTTAACCAAGGTGATATGATTAGCAAAACAACCCCCGCTGCTGCCGAAGTAAGCGTTAGGAAGTTGAATAAAGGCATTGATGGAAATACATTTTGCAAAATACTTTCGAGCACGCCTGCTAAGTAATTGGCCAAGGCGATAGACGAAAACCACAAACCCATCATTACGGATACAATTTTCTTAGGTGCCAATTTTGTAATCATGGATAAACCAATAGGAGAAAGGCATAATTCGCCAAAGGTGTGCAATAAATAAACTCCTACCAGCCAAAGTGGGCTTACCAAATTTCCGCCTCCAGCCAAGGTATTTGCTATGCTCATTACCACAAAACCCAAGCTTAAAAAAATCATACCCAAACCAAATTTAACTGGGGTATTGGGATTCTTCCCAAATTGCTCTAAACGAAGCCAAAGCATCGAAAATAAAGGAGCTGCTCCAAATATGGCTATGGCATTGATCGATTGAAAATAAGAGGCAGGTACCTCCCAATTAAATAAAAGCCTATCTGTATTTTCTGCTGCAAATAGATTGAACGTGCCTCCAGCTTGCTCAAAACCAGCCCAAAAGAAAATATTGAAAAACGCTAGGATAAAAATAACTCCTACCCTACTCCATTGGTCGCTGCCCGTGGTATTCTTAAAAATGGTAAACAATATTCCTGAACCTCCTCCTAATATTAAAGTCCAAATAATTATATTTTGAATGTTATTCTCTATCGTTTTCCATCCCGTAATAAACATCCAAATAAAGGCAATGATACCTAATGAGTAGGCTAAAATTTCAACATAATCTTTTTTATACAGCTGAAAACCGCCCTCTATCCTCTTTGGCGGGTATCCTGCTTCGCCCAAGGTTTCAGATTTAAAATAAAAGTAAATCATGGCT
>CAYZUZ010000059.1:0-6945 GCA_964481795.1 uncultured Cryomorphaceae bacterium | reverse complement strand
TTGGATATACTGGGTAATTTCCGATCTTTCAATGGCCTGCCTGACATAGGAGCCATCGAATATGTGGGCAATTGACCTGCATCAAGGTTTAACAATGAACTGTAAGCCGTTTAAATTTTCAGCTCTTACATTTGTGATAAACATAAGAAAGCCCTGATTATGAAGCTTCATCAAGTAAGTTATCACACCGAAAATTTTAATTTTGACTCATTAAACCTAAAAAACAACAACCTTATTGTAGGCAGAAACGCCATAGGTAAAACACGAGTAATCAATGCCTTGCACCACATTGGGCAAATCATTTTGGGCAAAGTAGATTTACAAACTCATCTTTCATTTACACTTGAATTTAATACAAAAGAGGGTATGGCACTCCTCTATCAATTGCATTGGAATGAAAGCAGATTGGAAGAAAAACTCTGGCTCGGCAAGCAGCAGTTGATCGAAAGAACACAATCTAATGCTTTTATTTACAATCATTTAACCCAAAATAAAGAGGAAATTTTTCCACCGGAAACAAAAATTATTCTACAAAGTACTCGAGACCTCAAAAAATATCCTTGGATAGAAAAAATCCAATTATTCATTCAAAATTCACAAGGCATACGCTTTGGAAACATCACACCCCAAACAGGTGCTGTAGAGGCTGGCATCATTCATACACATGCCAAAATTGCATGGATGTATCAAAAACTAAAACCACCTATGCAAGAAAAGGTATTGATGCAGATGCAAAAGCTACAATTTGCAGTAAACGCCATCAGCTATAATGAATGGACGGACACCTTGATGATTGAAGATAAAAATCAAGATCAAAAGAGGGTACAAATACCGCTATTCAAGTTGTCGCAAGGCATGCATCGCAGCTTGAGCACACTGATACTACTCGCCTACCTGACCCAAGAAAACAAAATACAACTACTGATAGTGGATGACTTAGGCGAAGGATTGGACTATATGCGCGCAACACAATTAGGCAAAATCTTGATTGATACCTGCAACAGCCATCACGTACAATTCATTTGTACCTCAAACGATTATTTTTTGATGGATGTGTTTGATTTAGAAAACCTTACCGTATTAGCCGATTATACCGAGCAGGGTTTAAAAATTGTGAATCAAACCCACTATCCTGAACTATATGAACGCTTTACCACTTGTGGTCTCTCCAATTTTGATTTCTTCAGTTCCGATTTTATAAGAAGAAATTTGCAATGAACAAAACTGCATTATTTGTAGAAGGACAAACCGAAATGATATTCGTTCGGAATTTGCTTTTGACGGTTTTTGAACCCGAAAGACTCATCATTCAATGCTTTCATCTATTCAACGAAAATCATCCTGAACCTACAGATTATTCACACCAAGGCAGTAAACCCGACCTATTTTTTTTGATCAATAATATTGGCAATGACCAAAAAGTGCTATCAACCTTACTCAAACGACAAAAACAACTCATTGAAAGAGGTGGATTTGAACGCATCATAGGTCTGCGCGATATGTACGGCAAAGCATATGGTGATTTATCTGAAAATCAATTTGTAAGCAAAGAACTCAACCGCAGATTTATCCAAAGCCACAACGATCAAATTAAATATTGGACAGATCAACCGGAAAAAATTCACTTTTGCTTCGCTATTATGGAAGTAGAAGCCTGGTTTTTGGGTTTCGACCAACTCCATCAGCGATTAAGCAAGCGCTTTGATGGCAATTTAGTAAAGGAAAAATTGGGCTTCCGACTGACAAAAATCAATCCTGAAACAGCGTTTTTTCATCCCACGGCAGTGCTTGAAGAGCTTTTCAAAATACTAGGCCTCAAGTACAACAAAAGCGCAAAGACCATTGACCAAATTTCAAAAGCGCTACAAAAACAAGACATTCATCGAATGTTAGAGTCCAACAAATGTGCCTCCTTTAGATATTTTTATCAAGCACTTACCTGGGAGGGTTATTTACTCTGAATTTTCTCTACCAATTCCTGCAGTATTTCATCTTTTTTGGCGGTTACCCTCATTGTAAGCGGAATACTCGCTTGTACACCCCTACCCTTTTCGCCCTTAGTAGAATTTGACAATACCTGATAATGAGCTACTTTTCCCTTAAACTTTGAATGTGGCAACAATACCTGATAATACAACATAGCCTGGGTATGTCCCTCGGTACTACCTGTTTCACCACCTGCCATGATGGCTCCATATTGGTGCAATTGAGCGCTTACCAAAGTGGCTTGAGAAAAAGTAATACCGTTGTTGAGCACATATATTTTTCTGGGTTTATACAATTTGTTTTTCTTGTATTTGAAGGTGATAATTTTCATGTCTTCAGCTTTGTGCTTTGTAGGTTTTGATGCAAATGCTAATTGGGTAAGTTTATCCACTGGGTTGATGTAGACTACTTCATTTTTTTCAATTTTCCTTTTTGATTTTTGAAAATTGAACTCAAAATTCTCAGGAGTCACGTAAGTTAAAAAGTGATTTCCATGTATAAAATACCCACCTGAATTGTATCTCAAATCGATGATAAGCGGCATGTTTTCATAGCTATTCAACAAAGTAAAAACCTCCTTATAATACTTTTTATAATCATTTTTGCTGCCAAAACTCCTGATTCTCAAATAGGCTATACCCCTTGAACTATCTATGGCAAAATAACTCCATTCATTCTTCAATTTTACCGAAAAACCCTCGAGAACGGGTAGTTTTTCGAGTTTTTTAAGTGGCTTATCCGTAATGAGCACTTGGGTAGATTTTACTTCATTATCAGCCGTTTTGAACTCAACTTTCACCGTATCATTTGGCTGATAAAATAAATAATAATAGACTCTAAAATTGATTGTAACTATTTCTTGTACGTAAGAATTTGTAAGACCATCGCGCTCTTGTATGCTTGATAATTCATCCATGATGTCTTGAATGCGCTTGCCTTGTATGCAGAGCAATTCGTCATCTTCTTGAAAATCAAAAACAGTATCAATGGTATTGTTGATGTAATATTTATCTTTAAAATAATAAATGTCAAAAGGTAGAAAAAGTCCTTTTTCGGAATTGGACGACCTCCATTGTTCCGACATCCTTATATTGGAATGACCGCATTTGAGCATAGCCATAAATTGTCGCGAAATTTTATAAAACTGCGTATCTGTCATGCTATCTGGCAGCACAAGCCTTTGATGCTCAATGAAATTTCTATATTCTTGGTCGCTTGTAAACATAAAAGGCGTTGGATGTGCTTGTTGTATGGCTGCGTACAAAGCTTCCAAATCCTCCATCATTTGGGTTTTGGTCAACACTTTTTCTACTAATGGTTCTTTATTTTGGGCTTGTAAGGCATTAGGCACTAGCATCCATAGCATGAAAACTAGCAGGATAGGATTTTTGGTCATAGGAGTCTTGATTTGAGAAACAAATTTTTGCTGCCAATATACCATCAATGGAACCAATATAGCTGTAGGGCCCAACCAAAGTGCAATACCCCAGTCTTGTATGTGAATATTGACCACAATAAATGCAGTTATTGTTCCAATAAACGAGCCCATCATCATACCAATATGTCTTTTTAAAAGAGAAGCATAAGGCAGATTCTTGATTTGATAAGACTGATAAATGAGCCTAAAATCTTGAATAGAAAGCAAAAGACTGATTCCTCCAAAAACCATCAATACGACTTGCATAGATTTGAGCATAAATAGCCCATTGATGGCCGCTACCGATGCAGGTATCCATTCCCAAAGGCTGGCCTTACCTCGCCAACGAAGCGAACGATAACCCGCTAAACCTTGATACAGCACGAATATCCCAATGTGTAAAAGGAATGCATTGCCCTTGGCTATTGAGATAGATAAAGCGCTTAAACTGAGCAGTGTTAAACAAATAAAATAATACCGACCAAGATTTTGATGCCTTGCATTACCCTTTTTACTTAAAATAATCCACACGCCCACCAGTAAGGCGAGGTTTCCAAAGATTACATGTATTACCAGCATGATTTTGTTCCAAAGTTCCATGATTTGTTGTGTTTTGATTTGACTGGGCAAATGTGCTGCTCATACTATGCGGCTACAAGCAATATGTTGTGAATGACAAGCTTAGGGGTCAATTACAAACATTTGGGACAAAATACAAGGCGAAATACAAGCTTTGAGTCCACCCTTTTCAGAATACTTACACATGCATGTGGTTTTACACATCCATTTCTTCCAATTGAAAACCTAGTTGAATAAGGTGCTCCCAAAAATTGGGATAAGATTTAGATACCACCTTTGGATTTTGGATAACTATAGGAAACAATAATGCCAGTGGGGCAAAGGCCATAGCCATGCGGTGGTCGTTATAGGTACGGATGTGTGTGAGATTTTTTTGTTTGCTCGGTATTCCCTTTTTTATTTCAATAAAATCATCACCGCAAAGTAAATGAGCGCCTAATCTTTGAAGTTCATTTTGCAAGGCTACAATTCGGTCGGTTTCTTTAATTTTTAAGGTACTTAAACCTTCCAGCCGAGCAGGTATATCCAAAGCTGCCAGCAATACTGCTAATGTTTGGGCTAAATCGGGGGTGCCTCCCAGATTAAAGTGCAAGGGAACATCAAGCTTTTTAAGTTCCTCTTTTTTACCAATCCTATAACCCGAACCTATGTAGACAGGCTCTAATCCGAAGGCGGACAAATACCCCACCATGTTTGAGTCGCCTTGCATGGAGGGATATCTCAATGCGGGTAAATACAATTCTGCTTCTTTTGACAATAAAGCCATTGAAAAAAGATAAGATGCCGAGGACCAATCAGGCTCTACGAAAACTTTACTTCTGCAGGGCGCGCCAGGATAAAGAGTTATTTTTCCCATTTCCATTACCACGCGGTATCCCAAATGCTGCATGAGTGATGAGGTAAGATACAAGTAAGGCAAGGAGGTAGCGTAACCTTTTAGGTGTATTGTAAGGCCATTGGGCAAAGTAGGCGCAATCAGCATCAGTGCAGTAATGAATTGACTGCTTATGCTTGCTGATATTTCTACCTCTGAATCAAGGAGTTTTTTTCCTTTAATTTTCAGAGGAGGAAAGCCGATTTCGCCTAAATATTCTATATCAGCTCCTATAGATTTAAGCGCTTCCACGAGGGGTTCTATGGGTCTTTTTTTCATGCGCTCGCTGCCTGTAAGTATTACCTCACGACCTTGTTTTTGAGCAAAATACGCTGTTAAAAAACGAAATGCGGTGCCTGCCATTTGACAATCAATGACCTGTGATGTCGATGCTAAAGCAGACCTCAAAACCTTGCTATCATCAGAATCAGATGCATTTGAAATGTCAAAGGCATGAGCACTTAAATCTTGTAAAATCAATAAGCGATTGGTTTCACTTTTGGACCCACCTATTGAAATTTTACCACGTATGATACCTGTAGGATGACTGATTTTCAGCATCATTTAAGGAAACTTATCAGCGCCTTTTAAGGCATTCTTTCTGGCTTCTTGTTTTTGAGCTGCCTCTACTTTTTGATTTTCAAATAAAAACTTTTCCCAAGCACCATACATGGGATTGGGCAGTAAAAAATATCTCGTGCCAAATTCCTCAATTTGTTGCTTCACATAAGCCTTTCTCACGTTATTATCACCTTCGTCAAAGGCCTCATTCAAGTCACCCAAAACATCACCAATCAGCATAATAATCTTATTCCCGTTATTTTCAACCATGCTTCTTCGGGTTTCTTTCTCCGAGCCTTTGTCTTTTAATAAATACCTATCAGCCTGTGTTACAGCGGCATTCAAATTTCTCATGTTTTTTAAGGTGGCTTCTAATTCATCTACCTCCCGGTTCGAAATAAAATAAACTTTAAACCCTAAATTTTCAGCTTTTTCAATAAATTCTAATGCGCCTGGCACTGCATCAGCATTTGCTCCACTTACCCATTTCTTCCATGTTTTTGGGGTGTAAGGCTCATTATTCCTAATTTGCCATGCCGTATAAGGACTGTTGTCTAAAACCGTTTCATCTAAATCCATTACGATAGCTCCTTCTGTAATGCCTTGTTGGGCTAATTCTTCTAATGCCTTGTAGGCCAAGCGGTAAGTCTGTATACAAAGTGCTTCATACTCAGCCGAATGCTGAACATACAAGGTAGCCATAATTAAATGATCTTGTTGATCTTGTGATTGAGAAACCTTATTACCTCCACAAGAAATGAGTAGCGCAGCATAAGCTACCAGAAATAAAAACTTTTTCATGCAATTGGAAAATATTTGAATTTTAAAAAAAACAAACTTAGGCAAGCCAAGCCTGCCTAAGTGATTTTAATAAAATAAATTTTTATTCACTCTTGATTAATTTGATAACTTTCTCACGGCCATCCAACTTAATTTTCAGGTAGTACGGAGCTGGAGCTAAGTACATCGTTTTTTCCCAAAAAGGTGTAGAATAATCTCGAGTATCAAAAACCACCTTCCCTAAAGCATCTGTCAAGCGAATATCTGCGGGAAATCCTCCAGAAGGCATACCCGTAATGATAAGATTTTCACCTTTGAAATAGCCGTTGATTCGCTCTATAATCTGCTCATCAACGCTGAAGGTAGTACATGCCGTATCGCATAGCGCAAAGCAAACTTCAGGCAATGCGGTATCTTGATTTGGCACAACCAACTGCCTATTACCCAAAAATGTGCAAGCACCTGTTATTACTTCTATTCCTGAAGCTGATGTTCCGTTTACGAATTTATACAAAATAGGCTCCTGTGCTAAAAAAGTAATTTTTCCTTCATATACCTGATTTCCAACTAAACTTAGCGGATTTTGTCCATAGGCCCAATTATTAAACGGACCTGTAATGAAAACTCCTTCGTTGGAAATAGTTTGGCCTTTCATATTTACGCGAAAAGTAACTTCTGATTGTACGGGAATGACCACACAAGTATCACAACTCGCAAAACAAACAGCCATCAAAATATCGTTGCTAGT
>CAYZUZ010000058.1:0-7096 GCA_964481795.1 uncultured Cryomorphaceae bacterium | reverse complement strand
ATTTTTGATTTATTTTGCCCTAAAAGTAATCCATAAGAATAAATATGACTCCATGATTTTTTGATTTGTAACAATACAATCATCTGTGCTTACTTTAGCGTGAAATTTAGTATTGGTCATAAAAATGAACTAGAAGATGAAGTACTTATTTTCACTTACAATTACAGCGGCTACCTGCTGGGCTTTTTATAGCCAAGGTTTATGGAGTTATTTCACCTTGATATACGCCTTCGGAATATTGCCCTTGCTCGAGTGGGTAATTCCTATTGATAGCAGTAATTTTACAGAAAAGGAAGAAAACCTTAGAAATCAAAGCAAAATATTTGATTTTTATTTAGTTTTAGCTTTTTTAAGCCAACTCACCGCGCTCGCAATTTTTATTTATTTGATCTATCATGTTGAATTGCAGCTCTATGAAAAAATAGGATTGGCGCTTTCTATGGGCGTTCACAGTGGTGTTGTGGGTATTAATGTAGCTCATGAATTGGGACATCGGAGAGAAAAAATATTTCAATACATGGCCCAAATACTGCTTTTAAGCTCCTTGTACATGCAGTTTTTTATAGAGCACAACCGTGGGCATCATAAAAATGTAGGCACCTGGCACGACCCCTCCACAGCTCGGCTCAACGAGAATTTGTATGCGTTTTGGTTTAGGGCCATCACTACAGGATTTTTATCTGCTTGGAATATAGAATCGGCACGATTAAAAGGTAAAATCTTCATTTACAATCAGATGTTTCATTTTTTAATGACACAAGTGGCGTTTGTTTTGGGTGTTTTAATTATCTTCGGATTGAGCACGGCCTTGTTATTCATTCTTTCAGCTGGGGTAGGTATAATTTTGTTGGAAACCGTAAACTACATAGAGCACTATGGACTTAGTCGTAAAAAAGTAAGTGAAAGGCGATTTGAAGATGTAAAACCCACACACTCTTGGAACTCTGACCACGTAATAGGTCGATCTACGCTTTTTGAACTAAGTAGACACAGCGATCATCACGCACATCCACATCGCAAGTATCAGATTTTAAAGCATTTTGATGAAAGTCCACAATTGCCTACAGGCTATCCAGGAATGATGATTTTGAGTTTACTACCGCCCCTTTGGTTTAAAATAATGAATAAAAAAATCAAAATATTAAACAATGAGTAAAGAAGAAATCTTACAAGCTTTTAATACCCGCCCCAATGAAACCCTGATGGACACCTTAAAAATCCGATACACTGATGTAGGCGATGACTTTTTGGTAGCCACCATGCCTGTAACTCCCGCTGTGCATCAACCTTCTGGTTTACTACACGGAGGTGCCACGGCAGCCTTAGTAGAGTCGGTAGGTAGCGCAGCCTCTGCTTTGCACATAGACAGAAAAAATCAAATGGTCGTAGGAATCGAGATCAGTTGTAATCACTTAAAATCAAAAAGAGAGGGTCAGGTTACAGCTACTGCTAAGGCCATTCATTTAGGTAAAACCACACATTTGTGGGAAATACTGGTGAAGGATGAAGAAGGGCGCTTAATTTCGCACTGCAAATTGACCAATATGGTCTTAGATAGAAAATAATTTTCATGACAAACCCTATCACGTCCAAAAAAATAATAGCCATAGACGGCCATTCGAGTACCGGAAAATCAACTTTGGCCAAAGCCATTTCAAAAAAATTGGGCTTCGTATTCATCGATTCAGGTGCTATGTATCGCGCAGTTACCTTATTTGCCATTCAAAATCAATATATTGAAAATGGAAAAGTAGATGAAAGCAAATTGGTAGATTCATTAAAAAACATTCAGATAGAATTTGTACCTAATTCTGCTACCCAATCTGCCGATACTTTTTTGAATGGCGAAAATGTAGAGGCAGCCATCAGAACCATGGAGGTTTCCAATCAAGTGAGTACGGTGAGTTCATTGAGTGCAGTGAGGCGATTTTTGGTAGAGCAACAACAATCTTACGCGCACGGAAACATGGGTTTGGTAATGGATGGTCGCGATATAGGAACAGTGGTTTTTCCACAGGCCGATTTGAAAGTATTTATGACCGCCAGTCCAGAGGTAAGAGCAAATAGAAGATTTGATGAACTCAAGGCGAAAGGAAAACCAGTTGATTACCAAGAAGTTTATGATAATCTTATGCATCGCGATTATGTAGACAGCCACCGCGACGACAGTCCGCTTACCCAAGCTGATGATGCCAAAATTTTGGATAATTCGCATCTCAGTCCTGAGCAGCAGCTAGAAATTGTTTTGAATTGGATATGAGATTTGGATAAATAAATCAAGTATTTTGAAGCTTATTTGAGTCTATTGCAGGAGTAAGATTTCAGAGGTCTGGGCGAAAATCGTTGATTTTACTTAAATCTAATTCAGCATAGTAAAAAATCATGGATGACTTATTTTGTCTAAATTTTGGTGTAAATCATTTTAGAAAGTATACCCCAGAGATAGCCCTCCCCAAGGCTTAAAAAGTCTTCCAAAATATTCCCCTCCAAGAAAATAAATGGGTGTGTATGCTGCTTTGATAAATAATCCACCGTTTTCCTTTTGAAACCTGTAGCCCAATCTACAAGGAATAAGCATTTCTCCATCTCCAAATGGAAAAGCAGCACCTATTCCTAATTCAAAAAAGTGCTTTCTTCCAAATAACATGTTAAACTGTGGAGTCACAGTAAAGTCAGAATTTAAAACCCCATCAATTTCACGATCAAAAACGTATTGAATACCCAAAGCTACAGAAAATTTAATTTTGCTTTTGCTTAAAAATAGTCTGTCATAGGTTAAATTATAAAGTAAAGGAGAACTACCTAAAAATTCAACATATAAAGAATTCTTTTTTATGTTTTCAGTTAAAGGCTGAGCAGATACCGTAATATGAAAAATATTGATAACTAATGCTATTATGAATTTATTTATAGTTGGTTTGGATAGGCTCATATTCTTAAAATGTATGAAAAAAATTATACATTTGACAAATATACCCTAAAAAAGAAATATTAAGCGCCCGCCTCTACCACCTCCTTAGGATTAAGCGTACTTTCTTTATGCTGACTCAAATCAAGGCCTTCCATTTCTTGCTGTTCGCTTACCCTCAATGGCACCATCCAGCTTACTACTTTGTACAATAAAAGTGAGCCCCCAAATGTGAAAACGGAAACAATTCCCAAGGCCATCAAATGTTTAAGAAATAAATCTATTTCTCCAGTAATGAGCCCGCCACTTTCAGCAAATACCGCTGTAAGTATCATACCGGAAATACCCCCAACTCCATGACAAGGAAAAACATCCAAGGTATCGTCGAGGTTGCTTCTTTCTTTTCTTCGTACAGCAAAATGAGAAACCATAGCAGCGACCACACCTATAAAAATAGAAGGACCAAAGCCTATAAATCCTGCCGCGGGGGTAATTGCGACTAAGCCCACTACAGCTCCTATACATGCTCCCAGTGCAGAAATTTTATGTCCACGAGCTACATCTAATAGAACCCAAGCCATCATTGCCGCTGAGGATGCAAACTGTGTATTCACAAAGGCTTTTACGGCAATCGTATCGGCAGCTAAGGCTGATCCAGCATTGAAGCCAAACCAACCAAACCACAATAAGCCTGTACCCAATATCACAAAGGGTGTGTTGATGGGTGCAGGTGTGGTATCTTTTCGCTTACCAAGATGAATGGCACCAGCTAAAGCTGCAAATCCAGCAGAAATATGTACTACGGTGCCTCCGGCAAAGTCTAAAACGCCCCATTTCATCAAAAAACCTTCCGGATGCCACGTCCAGTGGGCTAGGGGAGCATAAATAAAAATACTGAACAAGACCATGAAAATCAGGTAACCCCAGAATCTAATGCGCTCGGCAAAGCTTCCTGTAATTAATGCTGGGGTAATCACGGCAAACTTGAGCTGAAAGGCCGCAAAAAGCACCAAGGGCAAGCCTATACCCAACTCAGGATGCTCGGCCAACCCTACATTATTGAAAAAGGCAAAGGTGAATGGATTGCCAATAATGCCTCCCAAACTATCGCCAAAGGCTAAACTAAAACCTACCACATACCACAAAACACTTATAACGCCTAAAGCAATAAAGCTCTGCAACAAGGTCGAAATGATGTTTTTAGGTCGTACCATTCCTCCGTAAAAAAATGAAAGCCCGGGTGTCATCAATAGCACCAGGCCAGCAGCTGTAATCATCCAAGCTATATTGCCTGTATTGTACTCATGTGTGGCCTCTGGATGTGAGGTGGGATAAAAACCAGCCCACAGAACAATCAGCAATAAAATGGCCATAGAAACTTTTCCTAGCGTAGTTTTAAGCTTGGTCGACATATTTTTTATTTTTTAATTTCTTGGCAAATAAAAATTAATTCTATTAAAAAACAAAATAATTTTGGCTATACCCCCTAAAAAATGAGTGACTAGCTTAAAAAAGTTGTTTTATTTTTTAAATTTTGTGAAATTTAGGGGGGTGTATTAAATTATTTTATATTTTAAAGTAACTAAACTAGGTGACTTATAAATAAAATTTCAATAAATAAAGAACATATACTACAAAAAAAAAGCCACCGAGAGAAATCAGTGGCATTTAAAAAAAAATAATTTTATGCTATTGTATTTAAAATGACTATTACACCTGTAATATTCCTGGATTATAGGATTTTTCTAGAGGCGCATGATTGGCCATCTCAATACCCATACTGATCCATTTACGCGTATCTAAAGGGTCAATAATAGCATCTACCCACAAGCGTGCCGCTGCATAATAAGGTGAGGTTTGTTCTTTATATCGGCTTTCAATGTCATGCAAAAGCTTCTCTTCATCTTCGGGTTTGATGATTTGGCCTAGTCCTTTTAAGCGGGCTTTTTCTATTTGCAGTAGCACTTTAGCAGCTTGTGAACCACCCATTACGGCCAATTGTGCGTTGGGCCACGCCACTATCAATCGCGGGTCGTATGCTTTGCCACACATAGCATAATTACCTGCTCCATAGGAGTTTCCTATGATTACTGTAAATTTTGGCACCACAGAATTAGCCATGGCATTTACCATTTTGGCGCCATCTTTAATGATACCTCCATGTTCTGAGCGTGAACCCACCATAAAACCTGTTACATCTTGTAAAAACACCAAAGGAATTTTCTTTTGATTGCAATTGGCTATAAATCTAGTCGCTTTATCTGCTGAATCTGAATAGATTACACCACCAAACTGCATTTCGCCTTTCTTGCTTTTGGTGAGTTCGCGGTTGTTGGCCACTATGCCTACCGCCCATCCATCGATGCGGGCATAGGCAGTAATAATGGTTTTACCAAATCCTGCTTTGTATTCCTCCATACTGTCTGCATCCACCAAGCGCTCTATTACCTCCCTGGTTTTAAAGGGTTTGGCCGGATTTTCTGGAATCAAGCCATAGATTTCTTTAGGGTCAAAAGCCGGGTTTTTAGTTTCAATTCTATTAAAACCTGCTTTTGAAAAATCACCTATTTTACCTACAATACTTTGAATGCTTGTAAGGCAGGAAGAATCATCTTTTGATTTATAATCGGTAACTCCAGAAATTTCACAATGGGTAGTGGCTCCTCCAAGGGTTTCATTGTCAATATCTTCGCCTATGGCGGCTTTTACTAGATAGGAGCCTGCCAAAAATATGGATCCTGTTTTTTCTACAATAAAGGCTTCATCACTCATGATGGGTAAATAGGCACCTCCTGCTACACATGAGCCCATAATGGCCGATATTTGGGTGATTCCCATGCTCGACATGATGGCATTGTTTCTAAAAATTCGTCCAAAATTTTCTTTATCGGGAAAAATTTCATCTTGCATGGGTAGGTATACGCCCGCACTATCTACCAAGTAGATGATAGGTATGCGGTTTTCCATGGCAATTTCTTGTGCACGCAGATTTTTTTTGCCTGTAATGGGAAACCAAGCTCCTGCTTTTACTGTAGCATCATTGGCTACTAGTATACACATTTTTCCTTTTACATAACCCAAAACCACAACTACACCACCCGATGGACAACCTCCGTGTTCTTCGTACATACCCCATCCGGCTAGGGCTCCTATCTCAATTTGAGGTTTGTTTTTATCTAAAAGGAAGGCTATTCGCTCACGGGCTGTGAGTTTTCCCTGCTCGTGTTGCTTGGCTATTTTGCTTTTTCCTCCGCCTAAAGATACCTTTTCCAAGTTGGTTTTTAGGTCGGTAATAAGAAGTTTTAAGGTGTCTTCGTTCTTGTTAAATTCAATATTTTGAGACATAAAGTTTTTTGTGGCTTAGATTTTTTGCCAAATTAAATTCCTATTCGCAATCTTTCACTGTCCACTCTGCACTTTTTACCAAAAATTTGTCATTTCTACTCATATCAGAAAGTAGCAGGGTAAAGGTGCTTGCGTTTTTGTGTACCGATACTAAAATTAAATCCGTATATCCATCCTTGTTTAAATCGCCAAACCAATATATATCGGGTACACCGCATCGGCCTAAAGTGCTCAGCTCTTCTAGTATGTTTTGCTCTATGGTAATTTCATTTACGGTTCGGGCTATGAGCTTGTAATTATCTATTTCCGGACACTCGCCTATGGAAATCACATTGCCTAAAGCAGAAATAAATACTGTGCCTAAACTGGCTATGTTGGGTGTGTTTGGGTACAAGGATAGTCTCATGCCCGGCATCAAGCGCCTAGGATTCTGACTGAAAAATGGTTCATTGCTTGTGATTTTTGGGAAATTAAATTCTGGCTTATCCAATCCGAACATAAATAAAGAGCCTTCACCTTGATCTGGTTTGATGTCAAATTCCATTTTTCCTGCGGTTGAAAATTTACTTTTCACCACCATAAGTTCAATGGGTTTAATCTCATAAAGCCCTTCATTTTCATACACAGCATACCAAATCTTTCCGGGATTGATATCTGCTACGTTGCCACAAAAATTAAAAGTTTCGGTTAGTAGGCTGATTTTATTTTGATTCTCTTTAACTATGGGCTTATTTGCGGGCTCTTCAAGTTTTGTCACTTCCGGTTTTATGGCAGTAACTTCTTCTGGAACCTTGACATCCTCAGTTTCCGAAAATTTCACAACTTCTTGAATATCAGCTTTAT
>CAYZUZ010000057.1:0-7259 GCA_964481795.1 uncultured Cryomorphaceae bacterium | reverse complement strand
GTAATTAACACTTTTTTATCAAAGTCTTGGTTATCATTTTCGAGCATTGTGTACTTATGGTTCAATAATTAATTCAAATTTTAAATGAAAACATTTTTTAAAATGCTTTTGGCGAGCATTATAGGTGGTGCTTTGCTACTATTTCTCATCTTTATGAGCATATTTGCCTTGGCTTTGAGCGGCAACACGGAGGTAGAGGTCAAAGATAATTCAATCATGACGCTCGATCTTGGGCTCACCATCTATGAGCGCGAAATAAATAATCCGCTGGAGGGTTTTGACCCATTTACCGGTACTTCTGAAAAATCTGCCGGCCTCTATGAAATAGTGCAAGCCATAGACAAAGCCGCAAAAGACGACCGCATCAAAGGTATCTATTTGAAGCCCGGTATATTGATGGCAGGCAGCGGTACCATCAAAGAGATACGCGATGCCTTGGTAGAATTCAAAGAATCGGGAAAATTCATTATATCTTATTCAGAAATTTACAGCCAAAAAGCGGTGTATTTAGCCAGTGTAGCCGACTCTATTTTTGCCCCAGCTGAGGGCACAGTAGAGTGGAGCGGTTTATCGGCCAGCATTCCTTTTTACAAAAAATTTCTTGAAAAAGTAGGTGTAGAGCCGCAGGTAATTCGCGCCAGCAACAACAAATTCAAATCAGCTGTAGAGCCGTTTTTGGAATATGAAATCAGCGAATCGAATCGCGAACAAATCTCCTTGCTCCAAAATTCTATTTGGGGCACCATGCGCAGCGAGGTAGCAGCCTCTAGAGGAATTACAGAGCAAAGTTTGGATGATTTGGCCAACAGTATGGATGCTCTTTTTCCGGCCAAAGCTGCTGCTAAGGGCTTGATTACCGCCACGCGATTTGAGGATGAAGTAATGGCCTCACTCAAAAAACTTACAGGGGTAGAGGAAGATAAAGAGTTGAATTTCATTGGAGTTTCTACTTATCTCAAAGCACCCAAAACCAAAGCCGAAAAAGAAGCTGACAAAGGCAGTTTCAAAAGAGATCGCATAGCCGTGGTATTTGCCCAAGGTGATATCAACTCAGGGGTGGGTTCTGAAACCAGTATAGGCTCTGATCGCATTGCGGAGGCCATCAGAAAAGCGCGCAAAGATGAAAAAGTAAAAGCCATAGTATTGAGGGTAAACTCACCTGGTGGCAGCACTTTGGCTAGTGATATCATACTGCGTGAAGCTGAATTGGCACGTGCCGAAAAACCCTTCATTGTATCGTTTGGCGACTTGGCCGCATCGGGTGGTTACTATATTTCGTGTATGGCCGATAGTATTGTGGCCCAGCCCAATACAATTACAGGGTCTATCGGAGTTTTTGGTTTGTTTTTTACCGGTGGCGAATTGCTCAACGATAAATTAGGCATACGCTACGACAGAGTAAAAACACACGAATTTGCCGACTTTGGAAGCATAGACCGACCCTTGAACGAAGCTGAAAAAGCCTTTATGCAGCGCTATATCGATATTTTTTATGGTGGTTTTTTATCTAAAGTAGCCCAAGGACGCAACATGGATTCGCTGTATGTAGATAGCATAGGGCAGGGCCGAGTATGGACAGGTGAGCACGGGCTAAAATTGGGATTGGTAGATGTGATGGGCGGACTTAAAAAAGCCATTGAAATAGCCGATTATAAAGCCGGTCTTGAGGGCAATTATACCTTGGTAGAGTTTCCCAAACAAGAGGATCCTTTTCAGCAAGTACTCAAACAACTCGGCATGGATACTGAAAGTCGCATGAAAAAACAATTGGGCATGTTTTACCCTTATTACAAAACATTATCCGACTTACAACAACGTTATGGCCCACAAGCCAGAATGGAATACGATTTAATATTCGACTAAAAACTTGACCGAAGAATTAAAGAATAAAGCGAGGCGGGATTATCTAATCTTAGCCTCGCTTTTTATTAGCGCCCTGATTACCTGCAACTTGATTGCCAATAAATTTGTGAGCATCGATTTGGGGTTCAAGACTTTTATTGTATCGGCTGGTGTGCTTCCTTATCCCATTACATTTTTGATTACAGATATATTATCTGAAATTTATGGTCAAAAGAAAACCAGAGAGGTTGTATTTGCTGGCTTTATAGCCGCGGTATTCACACTGCTCATTTTAGGATTGGGAGGTTTTTTTGATGCCATACCCAATTCTATTGTGGATGATGCTACGTACGATCAAGTTTTTAAAAACTCTTGGCGCCTTATTGGCGCTTCAATGATTGCTTACCTAGCCGCCCAATTCATTGATGTTAAGGTTTTTCACTTTTGGAAAAGAGTCACTAAAGGAAAAATGCTTTGGGTGAGGAATAATTTTTCTACCATTTTTTCTCAATTTATAGATACTACCTTGGTGGTGTTTGTAATATTTGTAGGCCGCGAAAAAATGCCTGCCATTCTTCAAATGATTATAGATGGCTGGCTTTTTAAAGTGATGATAGCAGCATTAGATACGCCTTTCTTTTACGCAGCTACGGCTTACTTTCGCAAGAAGTATCAATTGACCCATGAAAACTCCGAAGTGGAATTTTAAAAGCTTTATATTTCAAAAAATCCCTTTTGATAAGCTTTCTTTTATCTTAATAATCAGCTCTTTAGTTAAGCTTCCCTACTTGGTTTTTGGCTTTGGGCCTGAGGAAGATTCTTGGGGACATATCTACCATATTTTTGAAATGAAAGCGCTTGGCAGCTATGTAGTATCGCGACTGCCAGGGCATCCTCTTTACGAGGGTATCATCTTTCTGCTTCAAGATTTCATTCAACATCCTTGGATTTTTAATTCCATAAGTTTCGGCTTTTCAATCTGGGCTATCATATTGTTTTATAACATATTAAAAGAATTAAAAACAGAAAAGCCTCATATAGCTACTTGGGCTTTTGCCTTAATGCCCACCGCACTACTTAGCAGCACTTATACCATTGATTATATGATTGCCTTGGCGCTTATGCTTGCCTCGATAAGGTCTATGCTCAAAGAGAATTATATAGCAGCTGCCTTGTTTTTAGCCCTTGCTACAGGCTTTCGCATCACGGCTATGGCCATGCTTTTACCACTTTTAATGTATCAATTTCAGCAGGTTCAATCGTTGAAACCTTTGGTCAAAACGGCCTTTTGGGCGGGAATCACTGCCTTTTTGTTATATCTACCGGCCTTGTATAGCATGGGTGTTGGTTTTTTTGATTTTCACAAGCCGCCTTATCCTCATGCCATTAAAGCTTTGTATAAATTCAGCTTGGGAGCCTTGGGTTTTACAGGAGCACTGGGTACAGTATACGCTCTTTATCAATGGCTTAAACATAAAAATTCCCATCATTCGGCTCTAGTGTTATACCTGAGCTTAGGCATAATTTTATACCTGATTTCTTTTTGGCGTATGCCTGAAAAAGCAGCTTTTGCCCTACCTATCTATACGTTTTTATGGTTGATTTTTGCCCTACAACTCAACCCTCAAAAACTTAAAATTCCTGCTCTTTTGTTGGCCGTTTCAGGCTTTATCATCGGTATCAATATTGTAGATGAACGCAGAGGAAGCTCCGAATCTACTCTAGCTATTCAGCATCAAATACGCGGGCAAATAGTAGAATTTGCTCCCTTTAAGGGGTTGTTCCAGAGCGAATTCAGTAAACGCATCAACAAGCTAGAATATGGACAAAACATAGCCCATGCTCTGGCCAAGAGCCCCAAAGAAGGCTACGTGGTTTGCGGCTGGTGGTATGCTCAAATTTTTATTGAACAGCAAAAATTTGAAGCAAAAAACAAGCGCTTAAAACTCTTTTACCTCATGGATCAGCCTACTTTTGAACAAGCGGTACGCGATGGCGTGGCCCTTTATTACCTGCCGGAAATGGGCGAAGTAAACGATAAAACACGAAATACCAGGTTGATGGAAATGGGTAAGGAGTTCGATTACTGAATCAAGCCTGCTTAACGTCTGCCGCCTCCGCCCCAGCGCGGCTGCTCATCATCGCTGGGTGGTCGCTGACCTTTGAAGTCGCGGAATTGATACATAAAGCGGAGCATGTAAAAGCGATTGAGCACCAAGGAACGGGTGTCTTCTACATACAATGCGGTAACATTTCGGCTGATTGAGGTATTTTGATTGAGTGCATCGAATACAGTAAAGCGGATTTCAGCTTTTTTGCCTTTCAAAAATTTATATCCCACCCCCAAATTGATTCTGTTGAAATTCTGTTGAATGGCCTCATCCAAGCCAATAAAATTGGTATTGCTGAGATCGATATTGAATACAAATGTGTTTTTGGGCAACCAATTAATCGAGAAAATATTGGTATTCACCGAATAATTATTCGACAATTGAGGTTGCAATTGATTTTCTACAATAAAGTAGGAATAATTGCTTCGCACATTAAAATCGAGATATTCACCCATGTTGGAAGCTATGCCCAAGCCACCCGTAAAGCTGGTATTATCTGTTCGGTTGGCTTGTCCATTTACCTGCGATGGATTGCTCAAATGGTTGAAAGAGCCGTTCATATTCAGGTTGATTTTCCAGCGGGTAATGGGCACATTATAAGCACCAAAAAAGAGGAAATTTTCACGCGCTTCTAAGTTTTCTGGTCGGATGATTTGAGTACCTCGATTGAGCACCAATCCTTCTGGCGTAATGGAATCTGTAAACAAAATTTGTGTGGTATTGCTGATCACATCTTGAGTACGGGTATAAGCTACTCGCATAAAACCACCCTTGCCCGACATGCTAAAAAAGCCATAGCTCAATTGCGCATTGTAGTTATATTCTTGCTCTAATTGACTATTGCCTATAACGAGCACAAGCGGATTGCTGTTGTCTACCACATCTTGCAATTGCGATATACTAGGCAGATTGTTGCTCGTACGCAAACTAAAACGCAAGTTAGAAGTTTTGGTGGGCGAATAGCGGGCATACATAGAGGGAAATAAATTTTGAAAAGGTTTCTCAACCAAATTGCTGTTGGGGAAAAACTGCTCTGAATTGAGCCAAGTAAGGTCGCCATCCATGCCCACGGTATATTCAAATTTTCCTTTTTTGTAGCGGTAATTGATCCCTGCCCTTTGCGAATGCACCAAGTTGTTAAATTCGTTGGTAAGTGCAGTATCAAGCAAATAAACGGTTTCACCTAATAAATTGATGCTTTCGGTAAACTGATTGTTGTCGGTAATGCGATAGCTTGGCTTGTAGGTGAACTCTAAAAAATTTGTTTCATTCAAAGGTTCTGTATAGCTGAAATCAGTTCGGATGCTGGTGGTAGTGTTGTCTATTTCCTGAATCTGATCGCGAAATACGCTGGTATCTTTTTGACTGAGTGGAAACAAGTTGTTGGCTAATAGTAGATTATCTGCCAAGCTTGAGTTGGCCGTGAAGTTTATATTGGCAGAAAAAGTTCTAAATGGCTTGGCAAATTTCTTTCTAAACAATGCATCCAAACTTCCGCTATACGAATTTCGGGCGTTGTTGAGTTGTGTGTTTCCTGTGTTTAAGGTGTCTAAATTCAAGGAAGTCAACGACAATTCTGTTGAAAGCAAGGTATTTCGATTGTAGGCCAAATTGGGGGTAAAGACGAAAGAGTGTAAAGTATCTAAATTATACTCAAATCGACCATTGATTCTATGAGTTTGTGCCACAGTGGTAGCATTGCGTTGGTCATTTGAAAACTGGTTGACGCCCACAATGCCAGGTTGGTTCAGAAACGTTTCGCGCACCCTATCGGTTTCCAATACATTGGAATTATCATTGAAAGTATAGCCAAAATTATACTTGTATTTGTCTTTTTTGGCATTGCGAAAGTTGATGCTACCAGAGGCCAAGGTATTGATACCCTCATCTGCCTGATCACCTTGAAAAAAGCTTCTAAATCTGCTAAAAGGTCCGCCCATCTGCTGATCTTCTTGCCCTACATTCAGCTGATTGGTATTGTTGGCTTGTGCAGTGATGGTGAGCCTTTTTTGGTCGTTAAAAAAATTGATATTACCACCCGCAGCATAGCGGTCTTGGGTGCCACCGGCCAGCTCCAATTTCCCAAAACGTCCTACGCGTTTGTCTTTTTTGGTCACTATATTCATCACTTTCTTCTCTTGTCCGTCGTCAAAACCTGTGAATCGCGATTGCTCACTTTGCTCATCGTACACCTGAATCTTATCTGCCACATCTGCTGGTAAATTCTTGATGACCGACAAGGCATCATTGCCAAAAAACTCTTCCTTATCTACCAATACACGCTCTATGTTTTGGCCTTGTGCTTTTATTTGTCCTCCTTCTATGGTTATACCAGGCAGTTTTTTCACCAAGTCCTCTACACTCGCATCAGGATTTACAGTGAAGGCGTCTGCCGCAAATTCTGTAGTATCACCCTTTATTTGTACAGGAATTACCGCCTCTGTAATTACCACCTCATCCAGTTCGTTGGTAGCCGTAATCAGCTGTACATCTATCAAGGTATCTCTATTGGATTTGAAGCTTATTTCTTGTGTTTTGTAGCCTATAAATGAAAAAGTGATGATATATTCCTTGCCTTTGGGCGCTCGGAGTTCGTAAATGCCCTTGCCATGGGTAATGCCCGCTGCTACCAAACTTTTATTACTTGCATTTCTAATCAATACATTGACACCCGGTAGGTACTCTTGGTCTGACTTGGATACTACTTTTCCTGATATTTTAACAGATTGAGCTTGAGCAGCTGCGCTAAAAACAAACGCAAGAAGTACGAATAAATAGGATTTCAAAATATAGGTAAATGGTTGAATTATAAATAAAAAGTATTAGACGCAAAGAAGGTCTTGATGTTTAATTAAGAAAAGCTTAAAACTCATCAATTATAGGATATGACCTATTAAATCAAAAAATTCTTGTTCGCTTAAAATTTTAATGTTTAAATCTTGGGCTTTTTTGAGTTTGGCGGGCCCCATATTATCGCCCGCTATCAAATAGTCCGTTTTGCTGCTTATGGAGCCAGCGTTTTTTCCACCGTGGGCTTCAATGAGCTTTTTCAGGTCATCTCTACTTATTTTTTCAAAAACACCAGAAACGACCACACTCTTTTGTGCCAACGAATGGGATAAAACCACTTCTTCATCTGTGCTTACTAAGGTTAATCCTGCGTTTTTTAATCGCGATATGAGCTCCTGATTTTCTTCATTTCTAAAGTATTCTACTACGCTTTCGGCTATGCGTTGCCCTACTTCATCTACAGCCAATAATTCTTCTAGCGTGGCAGCGCTCAATGCAGCGATGTTTTTAAAATGT
>CAYZUZ010000056.1:0-7590 GCA_964481795.1 uncultured Cryomorphaceae bacterium | reverse complement strand
TTTCTAGCTTATCCATATTAAAACAACTGCTGTCTCTCAGTATATAAAGGAGGAATAAACAATATAAAAATCAAAAATGATGAGTCCAGAAGCAAAACAAATGGCAGGTGTGATATTGCTGACCATGCCAAGTATTCAATTCGGTGGGTATTTTTTACTCAAAGTTTTATCAGGCAAGCATCCTGAGTTGGCTCTTACCGATTTCCAAAAATCTATGTTTAGAGCAGGCCATGCACACGCAGGCGTATTGGTGATGCTTGCTTTAATGGTGCAAATATTTATTGATCAATCCTCACTCAACGCTACCATCAATGGGCTATTAAGGGTAGGATTTCCATTGTCGGCCTTACTAGTAAGCGGTGGATTTTTTGCAGCAGCAGGAGGCAAGGGCACTACAAAACCTACCCGCGGCATCCTATTGCTTTATGCAGGTATCGCACTGTTGGCTATTTGCTTTGTGGCTTTGGGCTTGGGTTTGGTCTTATAACTCGACACCTATGTTTCAACAATATTTTTCAAACTTAAGAGCGCTCAGCTCCTTACAACTTTTTTATAGATTTGGATTGCCATTTCTAGTATCTGTATTATTGGGTTTATTGTCGGTAATAGGCTCTGTATACGATACTTATAACAATCACACGGTACAAGAAGCAGCATCCATATGGTTGTTTTCTTTTTTAATTTCCATAAGCATCTGGATCAGCAATCAGGAGTTAGGGAATATACTATTTTGCTACAGTAAACTACAGCACCAAGATTTAAAAAGAGGAATCATCCAAACCTCTATCAACATGGTCTTGGCCCTATTGGTGGCTTTTTCAGCCCGCGAGCTCAGTCATTTATTTTTTAATGAGCGCATCGACGATACTGTTTTTAAATATACCTTGAGCTTTGCATTGCTCATCACCTTGCTCATCAATACGATGTACATACTGGCTTTCTTTTTTCGCAAGTGGAAAGAAGAATGGCTCAAGGCCGAGCATTTGAAGCAGGAACATTTAAAGTCGCAACTGTACGCCCTTCGTCAGCAACTCGACCCACACTTCTTGTTTAACGCATTGAGCGCACTGCAAGAATTAATCAGTGAAAACGGCAAAAAAGCCCATGAATTTGTAGAAGATTTGGCCGTGGTGTATCGCTATATACTCGACCACAAAGAAGACGATTGGGTATCATTGACCGATGAGATCGAATTTATGAAAACCTACTTAAAACTCTTACAACACAAAACAGGAAACATGCTCACCGCAGATTTTCCAAAGGAATTGCCCCACAAGCAAATACCCGTATTAGCGGGTCAATTATTGATAGAAAATGTGCTGAAGCACAATATCATCGACAGTAAAAACCCCATGCATGTGCGCATATGGTTGCAAGATGAGCATCTGTGGGTAGCCAATACCTTGCGACCAAAAAACAATAGGAACGAGTTGGGATTGGGTCTCGACAATCTGCAAAAAAGATATAAAATGCTCAGTAAAAACAACATTATTATACAAGAAAAAGAGACCGTATTTCAAGTAGGTTTACCTTTGAATTAAAAAAAGTGAATGCACTTAGAGTATTAATTATAGAAGACGAGCCGCTTGCCCGCAAACACCTTATCCGAAAGCTGAGCGAAGTAGTGCCCGATTGGAAAATAGTAGGCGAGGCCGAAAGTGTAGTGCAAGCCATTGAAGCTCTGCAAGATAAAGAAATAGATTTGATCCTAAGCGACATACAGCTAAGCGATGGACTCAGTTTTGAGGCCTTCGAAAAAATAAAACCCAAAGTTCCCATTGTATTTACTACAGCCTATAACCAATATGCACTCAAAGCATTTCAAAGTGCAGGAATAGCCTATTTACTAAAACCCATAAGCAGCAGCGACTTGAAAAAATGCATATCCTCATTGCAGCTTTTAGGTCAAAAATTTTCGGATGTGTCCGATACAGTACATACAGAATTGCTGCAAAAACTCATGAATCAAATGAAACCCGTGAGCAAAAGGCTGCTCATTAAAACAGGTGAAAAGTACTATCCTGTTGATATAGATGATATTATGTACTTTGAGTACGACCAAATCACCTTTGCCTACGACTCACAAGGCAAAAAACACCCCGTAGAAGAGAGCCTGAACCAAATCCAAGAAAAACTACCTCACGCACAATGGTTTAGAATCAACAGGCAGCAACTGGTCTCCTTAACGTATGTAAAAGTTGCGCATCAATATTTAGGAGGCAGGTTAAAATTGGAGCTAAAAAATAAAACAACTACCGAATTGCTGGTGAGTAGAGAAAAGGTTTCTGACTTTAGAGTTTGGCTTTCAGGATTTTAGCATAAAATAAAACACCATTTCTAAACAAAATCAAAAACCCATGTAAGCCTTTCTTCATTTTTCTTGTGTGTATAAAGTACACTAAGTAAAAATATTTTATACATTTGACGAATATTTTATTTAACACAAGCTTGATACATGAAAGGAAACATTACAAAATCATTAACACTCATGCTGTGCTTGGGATTAAGCTTAGCAGCTTATTCACAGCGCGTTACTGGTGTAGTGAGCGACAAAACGGGACCTCTACCAGGAGTAAACATATTGGTAGAAGGAACCCAACTCGGTGCGGCCACAAATTTTGATGGGTCGTATGAAATCAAAGGCTTAGAGGCGGGCAAGACTTACACCGTTGCCTATTCTTTTTTAGGGTATACAACCGTGAAAAGAACTTTTACCTTAAACAAAAATCAAGTACTTACTCTGAGTATTTTGATGCAAGAGGAAACCAACCGATTGGATGAGGTAGTGGTGGTAGGATATGGCGTACAGCGCAAGCGCGATGTGACAGGCTCTATCGTAAAACTACAAACCAAAGACCTCACCGACATGCCTTCGCCCAGCTTCGAAACAGCAATTCAGGGAAAAGCTGCTGGAGTACAAGTAATTACTGGTAGCGGTTTGGCTGGTAGTGGTAGTGTAGTTCGTGTTAGAGGTATTGCCTCTATCTCAGGTTCAGGCGACCCATTATATGTGGTAGATGGAATTCCAATTACCCAAGATTACTTTTTGCAAGGCAATTCAGGAGCCATGAACAACAACCCGCTAGCTACACTCAACCCCAACGATATTGAGTCGGTAGAGGTATTAAAAGATGCCTCGGCTACAGGTATTTATGGTTCGCGTGGCGCCAATGGTGTAATTTTAATTACTACCAAAAAAGGAAAATCGCCTGAGTGGACATTTAACTTTTCGTCGCGCTTAGGCACCTCGCAGCCGGTAGCCTTGCCCAACATGCTGAACACTCAAGAGTATTTACAACTGTACAAAGAAGCCTGGACCAACGACGGAAGAGTAGGTGTACCCGTATTGCCAGGAGGCATCAGCTGGGAAGATGCACAAAAAGTAAACACCAACTGGATAGATGAAGTGATTCGCTTAGGTTTCAAGCAAAATTATAATTTATCAGGAGGTAAACAAGGCAAAAACTACAATATATATGGAGGCATATCGCATGATGTAAATGAAAGTTACTTGATAGGAAACTCGTTTGAGCGTACTACAGGTCGTTTAAATATCTCTTCTGATTTGAGTAAAAAACTCAAGTTAAGCGGAAATTTTTCGTTGGCACAAGGCATCAACAACCGCGTAGATGAAGGTTGGGCTGGAGGTTTGGGCGCTGCATCAAGTACAGCTTTGCCTTACTTTCCTATACTAAGCAGCGATACCAATAGAGTTTACTTCAATGGTGGTACCAATCCTGTAAGGCAGAGAGAGCTTCGCACTTGGAGAAACCGTGAATTACGCTCTATCAATAACATTACCCTTACTTACAATCCAATCAAGGATTTATACATCACCTTAAACACCAATTACGATTACATGGACCTGACGGAAGACAACTTCTTCCAAGCAGAGTTGCTCAATGTAACAGGTAGAGATGGTGATGCTTCAAGAAACACCAATAGGGTACATAACTACAATGCATTCCTTACGGCAAATTATACCAAGCAATTAAACAAAGACCATCGCTTGAGCTTTTTAGCAGGTATTGAAGCGCAAGAAAACTACAGATTATTCTCATCTATACAAGATACCACATTATCTGGAGCCTTTTTTGAAAACAGAGAAGCCCTACGCGACAATCCATTTACCTTTCAAGCACCTGCCAACGTAACCCGATTCATAAGTGCATTTGCAAGAGTAAACTGGAATATTAAAGAAAAATATATATTTCAAGCGGTAATGCGTACCGATGGATCCTCCAATTTTGGTCCAGACAATAGATTTGGTTTCTTTCCATCAGCTAGTGCCGGTTGGGTATTATCAGAGGAAGATTTCTTGAAAAACAATCGAGTGATCAACTTTATGAAACTCAAAACCTCTTTTGGTATAGCAGGGGTAGCGCCTCCAGCAGCCGATTTGTGGAGGGTTACTTTCGGTGTAGATTCAATCATTGGCTACGATGGACAACCTATCTTGTATCCCAATATTCTCAACAACCCTTCGCTTAAATGGGAAACCTCCAGAATCTTTGATTTTGGTATAGAAAACGGATTCTTTGAAGACAGAATAACCACCGAGATAGGTTATTACTATAAATACTCAACCGATGTGTTTTTGAATGTGTCGCTACCTGGATACGCAGGTTTTGATAATTTCTTTGACAATTTAGCCACCATTTACAACCAAGGGGTGGAGTTCACATTGCGCTCGCGCAACTTGGTAAAAGGCAAATTGAAGTGGACTACCGAGTTCAATATATCGCGCAACTGGAACAAAATTACCGACATCAGCGGATACAGCGAAGAAGCAGTTTCAGGCGGCACCAACGATACCCGCGTAGTGGTAGGCTCGCCCGTGGGCACCAACTTCTTGGTACGCCACTCGCATGTAGACCCAGCTACCGGTCGCCCCGTGTATTTAGATATCAATGGTAATGAAACATTCACCTGGAACCCAGACGACCGCGTGCCTGTAGGCAGTGTATTGCCAGATGCCATTGGAGGTATTACCAACAGTTTCCAATATCAAAACTGGGATTTGAGCTTCCTTTTCGTGTTTACTATAGGAGGTAACATCTACGATTCCTCTTCAAAAAGACAGTTAGGCACCTTTGATAATGACGGCTGGAACAAGCGTACCGATATCTACGATCGCTGGCAGCGTCCGGGTGATATAGCTAGATACCCACGCCTTAGCACCACGCCCGAAACCTATGGCTCGGGCACCCCATGGATCAATACCGACCTCTGGCTACACGATGCCAGCTATGCACGCTTGCGCAACCTTACTTTAGGTTACAATTTGCCTAAAAAACTAGCCAATAAGTACAAAATGAACTCTTGCCGATTGACCTTTGTTGCCACCAATATACTCACCTTTACCCGTTTTATTGGTCTGGATCCTGAGATTGCGCGCGACTTTGAAAACATCACCGACCGCAATATGAGTCCCAACATTACCTATTTGACACCACCGCAAGAGAAAACCTTTAACTTCGGTATCGACATAACCTTCTAATCACATACAGAAATGAAAATTATATTTAAATCCCTATATGTACTGGCTGTGGTTGGAATTACCACTTCATGTACCAAAATATTAGACGTAAAACCCGATGGCGTACTCTTGATTGATGAAGCCTTGAAAACCCCTGAGGATTTTGAGCGCGTACTCAACTCTTGCTACGATGTAGCCGCCAACTATTACAATGGCCGTGTACAAGTGCTAGGTGAGGTATTGAGCGACAATCTGGCCGAGCCAGTCAATAATGCCGATTTGCTTGAAATATATCGCAGAAGAACCAATATTTTCAATGGAACCTCAAACGGATTGTATCGCGAGCCTTACCGCTCTATTTTCCGAATCAACTTTTTGATTGAAAACTTTGATTTGGTAGACGTACCTGCTGCACGCAGAACAAGCATGGAGGCCGAGTGTAGATTTTTGCGCGCAATGGGCCATTTTGAAGTAGTGCGCCTTTGGGGATTGCCATACAAACCCAATACCAACAATGAGCAAAAGGGAATAGCCATACAACTAGCGAACTCAGGCACAGAGCTTAAAGCTAGAAATTCCGTGGCCGAAACCTATGCCGCTATCATTGAAGATTTGAAATTTGCCGAGGAAAACCTGCCCGACAACAATGGCAACTACGCCACCAAAATGGCCGCAAAAGCGGCATTGGCCAAGGTATATTTCCAAATGAATGATCTACAAAATGCAGCCGAGTATGCCGGTCAAGTAATTAACTCCAACCGATATACCCTTGGCGATTTAGACAGATTTGTAATGGGTGAGCATCCTGAAGTAATTTTCAGAACTGTATCAACGCCTGTGGCCAATACCATCGACAACCGTTCAGGAGCATTTACAGGCAATTATCGCTCTGATGTAAACGACAATCCTACCTTGAGAACTACCCGAGCGTTATATGACGAAATGATTGCCTTTGGCGAAGTGGACTCTTTGAGACTCAGCTTTTTTGAACTCAAAAATGCCAACCTTGAAAATGAATTTGTAGCCATTACAAAATTCAACAAAAACCAATTTAGCGTGCCTGTATTACACCTTACCGATATGATGCTCATACGTGCCGAATGCCTTGCTGACCAAGGTACTGACCTCACTGAAGCTGCTAATTTGGTAAATGCCATAGCTGAACGCGCCTATGGCGATGATAGCAAAAATGTAAGTGCAGCAGATGGAGGCGTTGCTATTAGAGATTTTGTTCGCTATCAAAGAAGATTGGAGCTATTTGGCGAAGGCGATAGAGTACATGAACTCAAAAGAAGAGGTGCCAAAGGTGAAAATATTGTGGTGCGCAATGCCCCATGGGACTGCCCAGGCATGACGCTACAATTTCCCGCTGTAGAAAAGTCAGACTTTTTTGAATTAAATATTGAAGGTGGTTGTAATTAAAAAACAAAAAACAATGAAAAAATTAATTTTATTTGCTGTAGTACTTGCCTTTACAGGTTGCAAACCCGAGCGCAAGGGAACCCTAGGCCCTGATTCTGATTTATCTAAAGGACTCATTGGCACATGGGAAGTAAGTGGACTATCACTATACGATTACAAATGGCCATTGGGCGATGAAATGGACATCACCGATGAAATGGCAAGCTTTGGAAATGGCGAAAACCTGATCATACGATTCAATGAAGATAGATCGTATGATGTGCTCAACGCATGGGAGGTTTCTCCTTTAGATTTTGGCAGCAAAGGATCTTGGATGTTTATTGGAAACCAAGAATTTCCGAATAAAATGCAATTAACCTCCCAAGAAGGAAAAATATATGAAATATTGCCCAAATCTATGGTGCGCGACTACGACCCCACTTGGAGTATTGAGATACAAAACACCCGCTGTGGTGGTGACCTCCACATGGGATATATCATGAATTTAACAAGGAAATAAAAGACTCATTATAATGAAGAAGATCATAAAAAACCTAAGTATGCTACTGGCTTTAGCAGGTTTGAATGCCACAGCACAAATAACAACACAGCCCTCCGAACCCGAACCCGGATTGCCCTTAAAAGTAATCGTTGACCTCAATCAGCTGGATAACAGTAAAGATTATATACAAAATCTGATTGATGATGCC